>JBLHLU010000083.1:0-13614 GCA_047623385.1 Paraglaciecola psychrophila | reverse complement strand
CCCCGGCTAAGCAGGTGGCAGATCGCAGTTACACCTTGTCGATGCTCGACGGCGCCGCGCTGCGAGCCGTTATTGAAGCAGAACAACCCGACTACATTGTGCCCGAGATAGAAGCGATTGCCACCGACACGCTGGTGGCACTAGAAGCCGAGGGTTTCAATGTCATCCCCACCGCTAGAGCAGCCCAATTAACCATGAACCGCGAGGGCATAAGACGGCTGGCGGCGGAAGAATTGGGCCTCGCCACCTCTAGCTATATTTTTGCCGATACCAAGGCCGACTTTATCGAGGCAATCAACACCATCGGCATGCCCTGTATTATCAAACCCATTATGAGTTCATCGGGCAAAGGCCAAAGTGTGGTCGCCAGCAGCGATGATATCGACTATGCCTGGGACTATGCGCAACAAGGCGGCAGAGCGGGTGCCGGCAAGGTTATTATCGAGGGCTTTGTCGACTTCGACTATGAGATCACCTTACTAACCGTGCGCCACCGAAACGGCACCTCCTTCTGCCAACCGATTGGTCACCGGCAACAAGACGGTGACTACCGCGAGTCTTGGCAACCCCAGGCGATGAGTGAGCTTGCCCTAGAGCGCAGCAAAGATATCGCCAGCCGGGTGACCGAAGCCCTCGGTGGGCGCGGTATATTTGGGGTCGAACTATTTATCAAAGGCGACCAAGTCTATTTCAGCGAAGTCTCACCACGCCCCCACGACACGGGCATGGTAACTATGATATCTCAGGACTTATCCCAATTTGCGCTGCATGCGCGGGCCATATTAGACCTACCGATACCCAATATTCATTTTCACGGCCCCTCGGCCTCTGCGGTTATTTTAGTAGAAGGAGAATCGAGCCAGCTCAGCTATCACCACCTCGAGCAAGCACTAGCCCAACCCGACACCCAAATCAGACTCTTCGGCAAACCCGAGGTAAGCGGCCGACGCCGTATGGGAGTGGCACTGGCCAGAGCGGACAACACCGAAAAAGCAAAGCAGCAGGCACTGGCAATGACCGCCAGTATAGAAGTGCGTTTGGCTGAACCGAAAGTATAGCGCTACGCTACCCACTAACAAAGGTGTTTAACGCACCGCAATAACCCACTATTTAAAACCCACAGGAGTAGATTAAATATGACATTCGAAGCCATTTTGTACGATGTCGAAGACAAAATTTTAACCATTACCCTCAACCGCCCCGAGCAATTAAATGCCTTTAATGGCGCCATGATGTACGAGCTGTTCGAGGCCTTCGATATGGCTGATGCCGACGACGAGGTTGGCGCCATTATCATCACTGGCGCCGGTCGCGGCTTTTGTGCTGGCGCCGATCTGTCAGCCGGCTCTGAGACCTGGGAGGGCCACGAAGAGGCACTGGAGGGGTCAACCCGCGGCGACGGCGGCGGCGAAGTCACCCGCCGCATCTATGAATGCCTGAAGCCCGTTATTGTCGCCTTTAATGGCCCCGCGGTTGGTGTCGGCTTGACCATGACTCTATCCGCTGATATCCGTCTTGCCGCCCCCAATGTCAAAATGGGCTTTGTCTTTTCTGCCCGGGGTATTATTCCAGAGGGCTGTTCCTCGTATTTTCTACCGCGCTTGGTTGGCATCAGCAAAGCCCTGGAGTGGTGTTATTCTGCCAAGGTGTTTCGTTCAGAGGAAGCCCAAGAAGCGGGTTTGATTCGCAGTATTCACCCTGCGGAGGATTTGATGACTGAGGCCAGAACCATCGCCAAGAGCTTTATTAACGGCAGCTCAGCGGTATCAAATGCAGTGCTAAGGCAAATGTTGTGGCGCATGTTAGGAGCCTCTGATCCGATCGAAGCACACCGCATCGACACCGCCGGTATCAATGCCCTGGGCACCTCGGCAGACGCCAAAGAAGGCATCACCGCCTTTCTAGAAAAGAGAGAACCCAACTTCCCCGCTAAAGTAAGCAAGGATATGCCGGAGTTTTTCCCCTGGTGGAAAAAAGAACAACTCTAACCCCTCAGTGCGGGGACAGTCTACTTAATTAGCCCTGCGATTAAGTAAATCATCCCCGCACTACAGACAATAATAACCACGCTTCTATAGCCCACTAAGGACTATTCAATGATCAGACATAACGTTTTCCTGACACTTTCTTTTGTGTTTGCAGTGCTTTTTTCATCGCTAACATCGGCTGCTGATTACGGCCATATACACCTAACCGCGCCAGATACCGACGCCGCGGCGCGGTGGTATGCCAAACATTTTGATGGTGAAATTGGCCCCGGTGAAACTACTAATCGAGCAACTTTTGGCGACATTCTTGTGGTATTTTACGGCCGCGAACCCACTGCTGGATCGGTGGGTTCGGGGGTTGATCATATCGGATTCTCTATGCCCAATGTCGCTGAGAAAATGGCCGTATTAGTAGCCGATGGTGGCACTAGCCTAGGTGATTTAATTGATTTTGGCGGCATGACTATAGGCTTCGTAGAAGACCCCTGGGGCACAAAAATTGAGCTGATTGATGACCCCGAGCTGCGCGGCACCCACCATATTCATCTGTCTACCCCCAACCCAGAAGCCACACTTAGCTGGTATGCAAATGCTGTTGGCGGTGAAATCAGCAAATTTAAAGGCCAGTTAGACGGCCTGTTTTATGGCGATATATGGTTATTAGCTGCCAAGGCGACAGCGCCGGTGGCGGCAACCGAAGGTCGTAGCATCGATCACTTGGGCTGGAACTTCAGTAATTTAGACGAGGCAGCAGTTGCCTTAAAACACCAAGGTGTACATTTTTCTATGGAACCGCGCGACTACCAGAGCCTGCGTATCGCCTTCATCGATGCACCCGACGGCGTAAGAGTTGAATTAGTACAGCCGCCTGTGGCACCGTAATTTAGCGGTAAGAGAAAGTCCGGCAAACTAAAAAGCTGCTGCCTGGCTCACGGTAGTGACATGAATACAGCCAGAATTTGACCGAGACGGTGCTCTCGAAGATACTTATAGGGATACTATTAGTAGCCTTGCCCTGTATCGGAATAGTTGGCGCCGCCTCTGTTTCAGGTGGGGCCTGCTTATTGTCCGTTGCGCTTATTTCGATTGACGCCATAGGCATGCAACGTTTATTTCCTCTTTCAAAACTGGCTCTCTTTTATCGTTCCACGTATTATTGCAGGTTGATTTCGCTCGATCAAAGAGCGTGTGAATCGACTTTATTAATCGACCTGTTAGCTGCGGCCATAGCAATAAACTTATCTGTTATGGGCGGCGGTATTCGATGCTTTTACTTCCTGCGGTTTAACCGATATCCTAATTTTCTATATACGCTAAACAGTTATAAAAAAGAGCCCTATGAGTAGTCAGCCAGAATCGCCTCACACACCCATGATGCAGCAGTACCTGAAGATCAAAGCTGAGCACCCGCAAGAGCTGGTGTTTTACCGTATGGGTGACTTTTACGAGCTGTTTTACGACGACGCCAAGCGCGCCTCTGAACTAATGGGTATAACGCTCACCTCCCGTGGCAAGTCCGGAGGCAAACCTATACCGATGGCAGGTATTCCCTACCATTCCGCCGACGGTTATCTGGCCAAACTGGTTCGCCTCGGCGAGTCGATCGCACTGTGCGAGCAAATCGGTGACCCTGCCACTAGCAAGGGACCGGTTGAGCGCAAGGTGATGCGGGTGGTAACCCCGGGCACTATTAGTGATGAGGCGCTACTGGACGAGGGCCGAGATAATTTACTGCTAGCTATTAACCCCCACAAGGGTCGTTACGGTCTGTCTAGCCTGGATATCGGCAGCGGTCGTTTTCAGGTATTCGAGGTCGACAGTATCGATGCAGTGCTCAGTGAGTTGCAGCGTCTGGATCCAGCCGAAGTGTTAGTGCACGAAGATTTTGACTGCGCGCAGGTGCTGGCCCGCAGCGGATTGCGGCGCCGGCCACCCTGGGAGTTTGAGTTAGACACCGCCGAACGATTGCTAAACCAACAATTTAACACCCGTGATTTAAGCGGCTTTGGCTGCGCTGAATTAACCCTCGCAGTGGCCGCCGCCGGCTGCTTGCTGCAATACGCTAAAGAAACTCAGCGCACTGCCATGCCTCACATTCGCAGCCTGATCCACGAGCGCAGAGAAGACTCAGTGGCACTCGATGCCGCCACCCGTCGCAATTTAGAAATTGACACTAATATGAGCGGTGGCTATGAACACACACTGCTGTGGGTAATGGACAGAACTAAAACCGCCATGGGAGGCCGCTTGCTGCGGCGCTGGTTGAGCAGACCACTGGCAGATCGGCAGCTACTTGAACAGCGCCAGCGCGCTATAAAAGTGCTGCTGCACAACTATCGTTTCGAAACTCTGCGGGAAGATTTAAAGCCCGTTGGTGATATGGAACGCATTTTGGCCAGAGTCGCGCTGCGCTCGGCACGCCCTCGTGATTTGTCCCGCCTGTGCAGTTCGCTACAGGCGCTGCCGCAACTGCAGCAGCAGTGCAGTGCCATCGAACACTCTGATATAGCGGCACCGTTAATAAGCCAATTGGCAACAACTGCCGGGGTCTATGATGAGCTAACAGAGCTACTGGGACGAGCCATTATCGACAACCCTCCGGTAGTTATTCGAGACGGCGGAGTTATCAAGGAAGGTTACGACTCGGAACTGGACGAACTGCGTAATATCAGCACTAACGCCGGGCAGTTTTTAGTCGATTTAGAAACCCGAGAAAAAGCCAAAACAGGCATTAACACCCTAAAAGTTGGCTACAACCGAGTGCATGGCTATTACATTGAAATTAGTCGCGCCCAGTCTGATGCTGCACCAGTAGAGTATATTCGCCGCCAGACGCTGAAAAATGCCGAGCGCTTTATCACCCCGGAGTTAAAAACCTTCGAAGACAAGGCACTTAGCGCCAAGAGCCGGGCCCTGAGCCGAGAGAAGGGTCTATACGAGGCGCTGATCGAACAGCTGAACGATCAATTAGCCCAACTGCAGGGAACCGCCAGCGCGCTATCAGAACTCGATGTATTGGCCTGTTTGGCCGAGCGCGCAGAACAATTGAATCTCTGCGAGCCGCGTTTCACCAGCGAGCCCAGCATCACCATTGAGCAGGGCCGCCACCTGGTGGTGGAGCAAGTACTGGAGCAACCCTTTATCCCCAACGATCTTCGCTTCGATGACCAGCGGCGAATGTTAATTGTAACCGGCCCAAATATGGGCGGTAAATCTACCTATATGCGCCAAACCGCAGTTATTGTACTGCTGGCCCATGTCGGCAGTTATGTACCCGCTACCAGCGCAGATATTAGCCTGGTCGACCAAATTTTCACCCGCATCGGCTCCTCCGATGATTTGGCCAGTGGCCGCTCAACTTTTATGGTAGAGATGACCGAGACAGCTAATATTCTGCACAACGCCAGCGATCGCAGCTTAGTGCTAATGGATGAGATTGGCCGCGGCACCAGCACCTTTGATGGTCTGTCATTGGCCTGGGCCAGCGCGGTTTACCTCGCTCAACATCTACGCGCCTTTACCTTGTTTGCCACCCATTATTTTGAACTGACCGCGCTGCCCAGCGACTACCCCCAGGCGCATAATGTGCACTTAGATGCCACTGAACATAACGACCACATTGTATTTTTACACAGTATTCAAGAAGGCCCCGCCAATAAGAGCTACGGCCTACAAGTCGCTAAACTGGCGGGAATTCCGGCGGCGGTGGTAAATAATGCTAAAAACAAGCTGGCAGAGCTGGAAAGCGATGCCCCTGCAAACTTCGACCCAGCATTGGGAACGGCAGTTTCTAGCATACCAATAGCTGGCAGCGAACCGCAGCAAAGCGAGCTGTTTAGCGCCCCCAATCACCCTGCAGTAGAAAAACTGCAGGCTATTGAGGTCGACGATTTAAGTCCGAGAGCCGCGCTAGATTTGCTGTATTCGCTAAAAAAACTACTTGATTAGGCCAATCATTGAACAAAAAATGTCTACATCTTTTTTTGATGGTGATAAACTACGCGCCGCTGCAACAAAGATTGAATTGACCATTGATTGAGAGAGTGTAAAAAGAATGACGTTTATCGTAGGCGAACAATGCATTAAGTGTAAGCACACCGACTGTGTCGAAGTATGCCCCGTTGACTGTTTTTACGAGGGTCCCAACTTTCTAGTCATTCACCCCGACGAATGTATTGACTGTGCTCTGTGTGAGCCAGAATGTCCCGTTGACGCGATTTACTCCGAGGACGAACTGCCCGAAGACCAGCAGGTATTTTTGGAACTGAATGCTGAATTAGCCGAGGTTTGGCCCTGCATCACCGAAATGAAAGACAGCCCCGCAGATGCCGCAGAGTGGGAAAACAAGCCCAACAAATTGGCCTTGTTAGAACGCTAGTTGTAGCTAACAATATCGTTGACAATGTAGTTACCGATCTGGCTAAAAAACTAGCTCCCAAGCATATTAGAAGTAATATAGAGGCCGCTTTTAGACATTGCTAGTGTAAATAATTAAGGCGACTACAGTCGCCTTTTTTGTGCCTGTTAAACTATCGGCCAGATCGAATAAAACGGCGGGTATTGTATACAAACTCGAAACTTCAGTTTAAAACCTCGAACTGTGCCAGTACATACCAGGCAAAAAAAACAGCCCGAAGGCTGCTTTTTGAACTAACTAATTACTAGCTAAATACCGACTCGCCGCTTAAACCCTGCTTTTCCAGAATATCACGCAGCCGCTTTAATGCCTCAACCTGAATCTGCCGCACTCGCTCTCGCGTCAGGCCAATCTCGCGCCCAACTTCTTCCAAAGTACTAGTCTCATAGCCGCGCAGGCCAAAGCGCCGAGCCACTACTTCTCGCTGTTTCTCCGTTAACTCACCTAACCAGTCGCCAATACTGGCCCGCATATCATCGTCCTGCAGCATTTCAGCGGGGTCGGATACATGGATATCGGGAATAGTGTCGAGCAGTGACTTTTCAGAATCGGCCCCCAATGGCGTGTCTACCGAGGCCACTCGCTCATTGAGTCCGAGCATACGTTTAACATCGGCCACTGGTTTATCCAGTAATTCGGCAATTTCTTCCGCCGAGGGCTCGTGATCCAATTTTTGGGTCAACTCCCGGGCCGCGCGCAAACAAACGTTTAACTCTTTGACCACATGAATAGGCAGCCTGATGGTGCGGGTCTGGTTCATAATGGCGCGTTCGATGGTCTGTCGAATCCACCAAGTTGCGTAGGTCGAAAAGCGAAAACCGCGCTCCGGATCAAACTTTTCCACTGCGCGAATAAGACCCAGATTACCCTCCTCAATCAAATCCAACAATGACAGACCACGATTGACATAACGGCGGGAAATTTTGACGACCAGACGCAAATTACTCTCGATCATACGGGTGCGGCCGGCCTCTTCGCCGCGCATCGCCATACGGGCGTAATACACTTCTTCCTCGGGGCTTAGCAATGGCGAGAAGCCTATCTCGTTGAGATAGAGCTGGGTTGCGTCCAGCGTGCGCTGAAAGCGCTCACCGCTTAGCGGTTTGGCCTTCACCACTTTTTCGATCTTACTCTTAGCGACTTTTTTTACTGTCTTGGTGGCCTTTTTGGCAACCGCGCCCTTGGCTTTAATCGCATCGGCGGTGCCAGTAGGGGTGTCTCCCACTAGTGCTTCTACAGCATCCAAATCGAAGTCCTGGCCTTTGAGTATCGACTGAACATCATTTTTAACTATTTCTTTTGCTTGGATAGGCATGAGCATCATCCGTTGTTGTTAGCTGAATCAATTTAGTTTCAATTAACACACTAGTAAATATGACATTTTTCATTAGTGACCGCTAATACTACGAAACGAGAAACATCTGTTTTATTATTGGGTAACTCGCCGTCATCACTTTTTATTTCCAGTGCTACAGCAATAAAGCATCGCTATAGCATTTGATAAACCTGAGTTACTTACTTCGTTATCGACCAAGTTCCTTGCTCACTTAAACTATTGATAAATTTAAGTGACTTAAACTGTCTAACGACTGCTGATCTGAGCTTTTATTAACTTGAACTGTTTATTGTAACAACCCCAACGGGTTGACCGGTTTGCCGTTGCGACGAATCTCAAAATGGAGCATGACTCTGTCGGTACCGCTGTCACCTACTTTGGCAATTTTTTGTCCCGCCTTTACCAACTCTCCCTCGCCAACCAGCAACTGACTATTGTGACCGTAAGCACTGAGGTATTGGCGATTGTGCTTTACGATTAACAACTTGCCATAACCTACCAATCCACTGCCAGAATAAACAACTTTACCGCTGTTGGCTGCATGTACAGGCTCCCCCAATTTGCCTTGAATATCAACACCTTTGTGTATCGCACTGGCAGACTCAAATGGCGTAATGACTTTTCCTTTGATCGGCCAGCGCCAAGCACCGAGTGGGCCAGCACTGCTGGCATCAACGTTGCCCTTCACCCTTTTTCTACCGGCAGATCCCACCACAGCCCTTGGCTTACTGGCTTTGGCAGAAGTTGTAGTCACTGCTTTAGGCCGCTTTTTACTGGCTACATTGACGGCCCCGACAGACGAAGGCCGTAATAACAGCTCCTGCCCGGGGTATATCGTGTAAGGCGGAACTATACTGTTAGTACTCACCAACCCCTTAAAGTCTATTCCATAGCGCCAAGCAATGGAATAGAGCGTTTCTCCGCGAATCACACGATGGCTTGACGGTAGCCGTTCAGAAGCTGTCTTTCGCTCGATAACGGGGGCGTAGACAGCGCTACCCGAACAGCCTGCAAGTAGCAAAATGTTCGTAAGAACAACAATTTGGACCACTATTGGGAAATTAAATTTGATCATTTGACGACCAAAAAACCAAACCTCTTAATGTTGTACAGGCTATGTTGTTCATTAAGTTTAGCTCTTAATCTCATGATTTTGTTAAAAAAATCTAATTACCATCGCTTTACAGCAAGGTAAATTAGCTCTTTTTTATACCATAAAATGATAAAAAATATATTATGTAGTCTAAAAAGATCTTAAAAAAGGACAGCTATTTCACTACCGCGTCGCTAATTTGCTGACTTTCCATTGCCTAAGCTCAAAAGACCAATAGTCAGTAGACCCACCATCATTAAAAATAGACATATTAGGGTATGCGGCAACTCGCCGGTTAACCACTCATAACTACCGGGCAATACACTCTGGTAGCTCAGCACCACCTGTTCACCCGAGGAGTTCTGGTAAAAACGCAGCGCGTGTTTCCAAGGCCAGACAATAGCCAGTGAGCCAACTAAAAAGCCGGTTAGTAGCGCTAAGGTCAAGTCCGCAAAACGGCTGAACAACCAGGACAACAGCCGAGAAAACAGCAGCAGCCCGACCCCACAGCCGGCGACAAAACTCAGTAACATAGACCATTGGAAATTCTTAACCGCGTCCAACACCGGCCCGTAGAGTCCCAGCAACACCAAAATAAGGCTGCCGGAGATACCCGGCAGTATCATTGCGCAGATCGCTAGGGCGCCGCCGCCAAAAATCATCAACGGCCCGGGGATAACTCCAACCGGTGTCAATTGGGAGACACTGTAGGCAATCGCAGTTCCCAGCAGTAGCAGTGCTAGGGCAGCGGGATTCCAACGCGATAGCTGTCGGCCTATATGCACCGATGAGGCGGCAATCAAACCGAAGAAATACGACCACAAATAAAGTGGGTAATTATCTAATAGATAGCTAATCATATGGGCTAGCGATAATACACTGGTCAAAATACCCAACAGGAACGTCAGTAGGAATGTGCCATTAATATGCCGCCAGCAGGGCCCCACTCCCTCGCTAAACAGCAGCCTGAGCGCCACCAAGTTGACCGCACTGATCGAGTGCAACAGCTGCTGATAAATACCGGTAATAAAAGCCACCGTGCCACCGGACACCCCCGGCACTACATCCGCTGCACCCATGGCAATGCCGCGCAAGTAAATACCGGTAATAGAGGGTTTGCGTTCGCTCATGAAATATCTCTGTCAACAAGTGGTCGGCGATACTAGCGACTGATAATGCCCGATTTTAGCGGCACAAAAAAGGCGGGTTCAACGATAGTGGTGATAATATCACCCGCGGTTTTTTCCACCAGTGTCAATTGCTGCCTTTGGTTGTCACCTACTGGAATTACCAACCGGCCCCCCGGGGCCAACTGATCGATCAAACTTTGCGGGATGGTTTCTGGGGCTGCGGTGGAAATAATACCGTCATAGGGACCCTGTTGAGACCAGCCAAACTCTCCGTCTGAGTGCTTTAGTCGCACATTGCGCACCTTTAACAACCGCAGCCGCGTGCGGGCTTTTTCCTGCAGCGGCTTGATGCGCTCGACACTAAATACCGAGTCTACCATCTGCGCTAGTATGGTGGTCTGGAACCCTGAGCCGGTGCCAATCTCAAGGACTTTTTTCAACGGCCCCGCCGCAAGTAATAACTCGGTCATTCGCGCTACGGTATAGGGCTGGGACAAGGTCTGTTGAAAACCTATTGGCAGCGCTGCGTCTTCGTAGGCGCGGTGGGCCAGCGCCTCGTCGAGGAAAATATGGCGAGGGGTACTGCGCATAACATCGAGCACTTCGAAATTACTTATTCCCCGGTCCAATAGGCGCTCGATTAATCGATCCCGAGTGCGCTGGGAGGTCATACCAATACCGTCTAGATTTAACTTGTTCAAGTACTGCTCCTGTTTTTATTATTGCACCGGCTCGCTAACGCTGCTCGGCGTGGCAACCCGATAACAGATCATCTCCCGCAGCAAAGCGGTGGCGAAAGTGCCACTGGGCAGAGTAAATGTCAGCGTAAGACTGTGCGGCCCCCAGCTGGCACTCAGCCCCTGCGGCAGAGTTCTCAGCGCACGGCGCTCAGCCTTAAGCCCCATTCGTGTGAGGCCCGCAGTCAGCTGTGGATAGCCGCTAAGCACCTCAGTTTCTAATTTCGCCACCTCACCACCAGCCTGCAGTTTCGAAGGTTCACCAAATAAGGCGCCACTGGGATGAATATCGCCACTGCACAGACGTTGCGACAAGTCTTCAGTACCGGCGGCAAAAACGCTTTTGGAGCCGTTGAGTATCAGCAATTCACCCTCTAGCGAGCTGTTCCAATTACCTTGGCGCACACGCTGCGACAAAATTTCATTAAACAGATACGCTCTCGCCGCCGACAGATAAATACCGCGCAGGTGTTTTTTCGGTTTGAAGGTCCCGGCAAATAGCGCCTCGGCACTGTGCAGGTTTTGACCGCCGCGACCGAAACGTTGCTCGCCGAAATAATTGGGGAAGCCCTGCTGGCTAAGCCGCTGCAGCGAACGATCGCAGGCATCTCGGTCGCCCTCAATTTCGCTCAGACAAATGGTAAATTGATTACCTTGGTGCACCCCCCGGCGCAGCTTGCGCAGATGTCTGCGCTGGCGCAGGACTGTCAATTGGGTGCTGTTGAGCTGGGAAAAATCCACAGTATCGGTGCCGGGTAAATGCACACTAAACCATTGGCGGGTTACCGCATTGCGATCCTTCATACCACTGTAGCTAATCTGCCGTAGTGGCAGACCCGCCAGCCGCGCCAGTTGCTGAACCACCTGCTCGGTGTTGAGACCGCGCTTTTCGATAAAAAGAAATACGTGCTCGCCCTCTCCCTCGGGTTCAAAACCGAGTACCTCTTCCACCTGAAAACTGTCTAGTTGCTGGCGCAGCAGTCCACTCAGAGCCGGTTTGCCGGTGGCATAGGGCAGCGATGCGGGCAGTTTCAGCGACGCATTACCAGCGGTAGCGGCTGTCGATTCAATACCTTGCGGCGCAGTGGGATTGGGCATAGTTTTACTATCGTCACTTGAGTTCGGTTGTTTATACAAAAGCGGTACGGTATCGAGTTCAGATCACCGGCTAGCGATCATCCGCAGGGCTCTAACAAAATAACTGCGTGGCAAGCAATGCCTTCCTGGCGCCCGGCAAAACCCAGTCCCTCGGTGGTAGTGGCCTTGATATTGATCGCCGTCGGTGCCACCTGTAAATCTGCCGCTAGCTTCGCCACCATCGCCGCGGTATGCGGGGCCATCTTCGGGGCCTGAGCAATCAGCGTAATGTCGGCGTTGCCGAGTTTAAAATTGGCCGCCAACACCAGCTTATAAACCGCACGCAGCAGCTCTCGACTGTCGACATTACTGTAGCGACTATCGGTGTCGGGAAAATGTTGTCCAATATCGCCGAGGCCACAGGCTCCGAGCAGGGCATCGCACAGTGCGTGAATAAGGACATCACCGTCTGAATGCGCCTGTAAACCCCGCTCATAAGGAATAGTGACACCGCCGAGTACCAAGCGCCCACCGAGGTCTTCTTCGAAGCGATGAACATCGTAGCCATGACCAATACGCATTATGCAGTGCCTTGTGATAAGTAGAATGTTGCCAGCGCCAGATCTGCGGCATCAGTAATTTTTATATTGTGGCTAGCCCCGACCACCACTTGAGGCCGGTAGCCGGCCCACTCCATGGCCGAAGATTCGTCGGTAATCACCACGCCTGCAGCCAGCGCTCCTACCAGTGACTGCAGCAATAATTCGGCGGGGAACAGTTGCGGGGTCTGCGCCAGCCATAGCCGGTCTCGGTTTATGGTATGACTTATTAGGCCACTATCATCGAGTTGCTTTACCGTATCAGTGGCAGCGCTGGCAAGAATCCCGCCACAGTCACCGTCGATAACGGCCTCAATAAGCCGATTTATATCCGTCTCAGCGACACAGGGCCTGGCCACATCATGCACCAGCAGCCAGCTGCGCTGCCAGTCCGCTGCGGTGCTGTCGGCTTTAATCGCCTGCATACTGTTTAGCACCGAGTGGCAGCGCTGATCACCACCGAGCACCGCTGTTATCGCCGGGTTCGCCGCCAGCGCTAACTTGGGCCAGTAGTTATCCTGCGGGGCCAGTGCCACTACAATGCGCTCGATTGCCACGACCTGTAACAGTGTTTCCAGGGTGTGTTCAATCACGGTTTTAGCACCCAGCATCAGATATTGCTTGGGCTGGGCAGCGCCGACACGACTGCCGATACCAGCGGCGGGCACAATGGCGATAATACGCTGCGCCTTAGTCATTTTTTTTGTCAACCAGCAGATAAAAAATTTCGTCGTCGCGAATCAGACCCAACTCAGTTCTGGCCCGGTCCTCAACCCCTTGCAAGCCATTTTTTAGACTGTGCACGTCGGTTTCCAGTAGTTTGTTGCGCTCTGAGAGCTGCCGATTGAGGTCGTCCTGCTGATTAATTTTACGCTCCAGTACGACAATATGCGCCCAGCTGCCCGGGCCGATCCACAGACGATACTGTAGACCGATCAGGAAGATCAGCAGCACAATCAGTATCCAGCGCATGGTGTTAAGTTACTCTTTAGTTACTCGGGAAACACAGTGTCATAACGCTAACAACACAGGAAAAAAAGCGCGCCGCAATGAATGAGCCCGCCTCCCTGCCGCCACCAGATCAGTGTAGCGCTATACTCTGATTAAACCTAAATTGCGGCAAATTCGTCGCGCCCGCGGTAGGGCGCAGCAGCCGCCAACTCGGCTTCAATTCGCAGCAGGCGGTTATACTTAGCAACTCGATCGGAGCGACACAGTGAGCCCGTTTTAATCTGTC
>JBLHLU010000082.1:0-13616 GCA_047623385.1 Paraglaciecola psychrophila | reverse complement strand
TGGGGCACATCGACTTGATTAGGCTAATCACCTCGGCATCCAGAGCGGTAGAAAAACCGGAGAGGGTACCGACATTGCGAATGGTATCGATCACCGCTTGATCGACTCGTTGGTCGCGGTAGCCAAGAATTATCGGGCCGTAGGCGAGGCGAAAATCGACCAGTACCTGATCGTCGCAGTCGGTAATAGTGGCGCCGAGCATGCTTTTTAGAAAGACGGTATTGTGTTCGCCCCAATAGCGGTAGCTATCAGCGACGCCCATGGGCATATGCTGGTGGGCCTGATTGAGGAGGGCGGCACGCTTGCTGTTATCGGTCATGGGCTCAATCCTTTTCGGCGGTTATTGGCGCCGGCATTGGGGCTGTTATTGGGGCTGTTGTTGGAACTGTTGTTGGGGCTGTTATTGAGACTGTTGTTGGGGCTGTTATTGAGACTGTAGTGGCTAAGCTTTTAAGGTCAAACTGCGCATTTATTGAGTGATGTTTTGCGGCGGAATAATACCTATATCATGGCGTCATTGCCATACGGGAAAACGCTTATCATGGGCTATTTTTTAAAGTAGTGGCGTGTCAGGCTGGTGAGTTACTGCGACTCATTTGCCCGCAGAGTGAGTACTTCTTAACCGGAGTTGGTAACGGCAATGGTATGTTGGCGCTGTGCCGACAACGTTTGTCTCGAATTACCATGTCCTATTCGTCCCTTTTAGGGTTAACTTTGGCGCTGCTCTGATTGTTCATCGGCCCGATGGTCAAGGTCATACCCGGCGCCAATACTAGGCCTTTGCCGGGTTTGCCGAAGTGCATGACCTCGTGCTGTTCGTGCATTTTCCGTCCCATATCAGGTGACCGCAGTACTCTCTGACGATACTGTGGTTTCTGTCCGAATATCCTGTAGTGCGCTGTAGTGCGCTGTAGTGCCCTGCAGTGCCCTGCAGTGCCCTGTAGTAACCTATAAGTACCGTCCTGTCCCGTCCTATAAGCCAACGACTCCCAACGTGGCGCCGGGTTTGACTCGCTTAATACCTTTGCAGATGGCGTCACAGCTCGTTTTAACTAACCATTGCGCGGTGGGTGAAATATCAGCCATCAGTTACATCCGGCTAGAGTCGGCAGTAAAGATGTTTCTCTCTGCAGTGAAATCGATAGTAATAATATTCCCTGCCGACAAGAGTTGCTGGCTATTGGATGTCCCGTGACACGCTACCTGATTACTCTAGGTATTGGGCACCAAGGGAAGTCTTGTTGACTGTGACTGGCCGGCGGCGAATGTAGGTCGACGACGATAAAGCGCTTCACCTTAATGGCAACATCCATGGCGGATATGCCCGGGACGATAACGTCGTCTAACTGGCAAATACTGAGGCGAGCAACGGCCCAGATACTTGCATCAGTGCTAGCTCCTCGGCAGGCTTAGTTGCTAGGTCAGGCATCAATCAGGTACTCAATAGAATGTATTTCTGTATTTGGCATGGTTCGAACAAGCGCCTGGAAACTCAGCTTGGGGTTGAGTTCTGTGCGTGCCCCAAGTGCAATCCAAAACTCGCGCTGGACGTTGATCGAGGGCGACATAGCGCCACTGCTCCTGAAGAATTTGCTGGTATCGTTGGTCAGATACCTTTATGACAGCCACATTTTGCCCCGATGATAAAAATGTACCAAGACTATGCATGATGTTTATTAGTTCAATGGCTGTGTACTGCTTGCGATAGCGATTTTGGTGAGCTGCTGTAACATGACCACTGGCAATAATGGCCTGCAGTGTCGCAGAGTAATGTCGACCACTTAGGTTTTTGCGCCATAGCTACCGGGTAATTACCCGGCAGCGGTTGCCAAACGGGTCAGAGGTAGTGATAAATTGATGAACGTACAGCAGGTAGTAAAACGGTTAAAGGCTTTGGCTGAGCCCAAAAAATAGCGTTTAAAGCGCAGCGTTTTGGTATTCATGCACGCAATTCTCTGGGTATATATCATCGTGACTTAAAGATAATCGCCAAAGAAATTGGCAGCAATGATGCGTTAGCGCTAGCGCTGTACGATACGGACATTTATGAAGCGAGATTATTGTGTAGCAAAATTTACCGACCGCAGTCGATTACCCTTTCGCAAATGAATCGCTGGGTAAAAGAGTTTGAAACTTGGGAAATATGTGACTCGTTTTGTATGGGCTTTTTTGTTAACAGCGAACACGCCCTGGCCAAGTCTGCGCAGTGGTCACAAGCTGAGGACGAGTTTGTGAAGCGCGCCGGTTTTGTGATTATGGCAGCCTACGGATTTGCTGATAAACAAGCTGATAACGAGCTCTTTAAGGCATTTTTTACCGCTATTGAACGGGAGGCAGAAGACCCGCGGATCTATGTGAAAAAAGCGGTCAACTGGGCACTGCGCAATATTGGTAAGCGCAATGTCGACTTGCAGCGCCAGGCCATAGCCGTGGCTGAGGGGCTGGCGCAGCGCTCGGACAAAACTGCACAATGGATTGGCAACAATGCACTGAGGGAACTTAACAAAGCCGGTGCCAACGTTTTGGATTACCCACGCAGTATTTACCGCCCGGGGTGAAGCATTATTTAGGGTACAGCAGCATCTGCGTGCAGCGAAACAGCGCAATCACTTTACCGCTGTCGTCGTTACTCACTTCAACATCCCACACTTGGGTGGTGCGACCTTTGTGCTTAGGGGTGGCAATACCACTGACCCGCTGCCCCACTGTGGCCGAACCCAGGAAGTTGGTTTTCAATTCGACCGTGGTAAAACTGACATTCTCGTCTAAGTTGGCGGACATGGCGGCGGCGCATAACCAGTCGGCTAGAGTGATAATCACCGGCGCCCACAAAAAACCGGTACCGGCGACCACCGGTTCGCTAACGACGAAACCCCCGGTGACAATATCGGCTTCACAGCGATCTAGGGTAATACCTACTGAGCCGGGGTGTTTGTCGACGGTAAAACTGTTGAGTTGATCGACCAGTTGCTGGCTCATGCATTGCTCCCGCTGTTGTTATAAAAAAACACCTTGATGGTAGTCTAGATCACTTGGCCGCTGCGCGCCGGGAAAAGCGCTAACCACTGCGTGCATATTTAATACCGGCTGTAGCCATAGCTGCGCAATGGTCTAACGCAGTGTATGCACCGCCAGTGACGATAGACCTTGGCGCCGGTGGTTCTGGTGACCACAGTGCGCTGCGATGTAGTGATAGCAGGCCAGAATTTACTTTTTCCAGAACGTCTTGTGCAGTTCTGCTATCTCCTCAACGACCGGGTCAATCGGACCCCATACTTTTATTCCTTTTTGGCCGCGGGAAAAAACATAGCGACTGGGTACATCAAGGGTCGGGTTTTTGGTGCTATTGCCGGTCAGATCTAACAATTGTTCTTCGGACATGCCGTAAACCAAGCGCCCAATGTTAGCCCAGTACTGGGTGCCCGCGCACATCACACAGGGTTCGGCGGTGGAATATAACGTCTTAGTCCATAGTTCAGCTTCGGAAAATTGTTTGGCGGCCCGACGCGCTAGTGTAGATTCTGCATGGTTTACCGCATCGATATTGCCTTGTTCAAGCAACACGGTCCGGTGATCAGCAGCTACCAAAATCGCACCGAAAGGATGATGGCCCTGTGCCAAGGCTTTGGCTGCGACGTCGTTAGCGCGGCGCAAATTCTGCAGCATTTGCTCGTTGTTAGGGTCAGTACCCGGCGGTGGCGGCGAACTATTTGCTGAATGTGATGATTGTGCAATCAGCGGTGAAGTTAGTGTTAGCCCCGCCAATGAAACCCCCGTTGCTGCTAAAAAGCGTCTTCGTGTGTTTGCCCCATATTTGAAATCGCCATTACTATTCATCTACAACCTCTGTAAGTGTTGGTTTGCCCGAGTGCGCCGGCCACTAGATCATAGCCCAGTTGTTGGCGGATTTGCGAGAGCGAGATGCTCATTGCTAACCAGTAATTCTTGGTCTGAACCGGGTCTTGAAATTAGCGCACTGAATAGGGGCAATGAATAGATATAGCATCAGCTTAACGCATTAAATAAAGGCACACCTGAGTCCTCAGCCAACGACTAGCGCCTGTGGCGATACCGTTTGCAGCTAAAAAAACTGCTTGGAAACCGCGGCTTTTAAAGGCTTAGCCAGTTTTTTTGCGCTTTTTTAACCATTGATTATAAGTTGGTTCGATTTTTGCTGCAGTGCAAAAGAGAATTCACTAACACCGTTTAAGTTTTAGCTGTGGCTTGACTCAAACGATGATATTAAAGAGGCAAAATCATGAAGCGAAAGAACTACCTAACTACCGCACTGTCATCGGCGATTGCAATTGCTGTGTCTAATATGGCTGCTTTTTCAGTTAATGCCGAAGACCGGGCTATTGAGGAAATTGTAGTGACTGCTGAAAAACGCAGCGAAAGCTTGCAGGATTTATCACAGGCGGTTACTGCGCTTACCTCAAAGGATCTGGATAACAAATACATATCTTCTTTTGTCGACTTAAGTGCGATTGCCCCCGGTGTGACGGTGGCGAAAAATGAAGGTTTCAAAACGATTATTTCGATTCGTGGTGTAGGTAATGAAGCGAATCAAAATGCGACGGCAAATCCGTCGGTCTCCTACCATATGGACGGCATCTATATTGCGTCGCCCTATGCGCTGCAAACGGACTTTATCGACATTGAACGCATAGAAATTTTGCGTGGTCCGCAAGGTACTTTGTTTGGACAAAATTCCACCGGCGGTGCTATTAACGTCATTAGTACCAAACCTGATTTTGAAGAATTTACCGGAAAAGCCGATGTAAGCTTAGGTACAGACAATCTGCGCAAGGTACGTGGCACAGTCAATGTGCCAATCAGTGACAGTGTGGCCATGCGTACCTCAGCCAGTTGGGTGCAGCAAGATGGCTACACAGAGAACGTCTACAATGGCCCCAGTGTTAGTGACCCGAGTAAAATCATTAGCGGCGAAGACCTAGATAACATCGATAATTTATCGCTGCGCACGGATTGGATGTGGGATGCGAGTGAAACCCTAAGTTTCCGACTTTTGGCCCAATATTTTACCGGAGACTCTAACGGAGCCGGTATAAAGGGAATTGACGATCCCACTCGCGGCGCGAGAAAACTGTCACAAGATACCCAGTCATCCTATGAATTAGAGTCGCAAGTGTTTGGTTTGATCGCAGAATGGGACGCCGGCTTTGCTGTTATAAAATCGCTGACCAGTTATCAAAAAGATGATATTACTGTTGTTCGCGATAATGACCGCCACTCTTTCCTCACTAATCCTGAGATACAAATCAGTAAGTTTGAACCCGAAATTAATATTCAAACAACCTATACGCAGGAATTCAATGTTATTTCTAATAAGCCATTGTTTGGCAAGTTAGACTGGATAGTGGGTGTGTTTTATCTTGATACCGATATCGAGATAACTATTCGTGAAGAACTTGATGTGGGCCGCGACGGTGTACTCGATGGTTATGCTACGACCTTCCCAGAAGTTTTTGGTGGCGATCGAGGCTTTATTTCTGACGCAAAGCCGCAGCGCGAATCGTTGTCTTTTTACGCTCAAACGACCTATCCGATATCAGAATCGCTGCGCTTGATTACTGGGCTGCGCTATACGGAAGACGAAGTAGAAAGCACAGTATCTAATTTTTTCAGCCCTTTCCCGTCTTTTATTAATCCGAAAACTGAAGACCTTACCGGCCGAGTAGCGCTTGAATGGGATGCCAGTGATGATGCCATGACCTATGTTTCTTTCACTCGCGGTTTAAAGCCCGGTGGCAGCAACTTGACGTTTTCGGTAGGGTCCGAGGCGCTGGTCCGTGAGTCTTTTGAAGACGAAACCATTGACGCTTATGAAGTGGGTTTCAAAGCAGAGTTTATCGACAATAGAGTTCGAACCAATGTCGCTGCCTTTTATTACGAATACACTAATTTACAATTTCAAGCATCTGACTACAACGAGTTTGGTAGCGGTGTAGCGAATATCCCAGAATCTGAAATCTACGGTATAGAGCTAGAAATGACTGCGTTAATCGGTGAAAAATTGATTCTTGATGTGAAACTGGCGGGGATGGAGTCTGAAGTTTCTGCAGAGTATTTAGCGCTGGACAACCGACTACTTATTGAAGATGTCTTTTTAGCTGATGGCGTGACACCGGCTAAAGAAGAAATTCACGGCGCCAATCGAGACGTTGCTGGGTTTCTGCAGGACCTGAATGGCAATGAGTTGGCAAAAACTCCCGGCTTGACCGCGGACATAACTCTAGGTTACGCGGACCAATTGGAGGACGGCAGTTTTGTTAGCGCCAGCGTACAATACACCTACCGCGGAGAGTTTGAACAGCGAGTATTTAACAATGCGGAAGTGGATACAGTTGATTCATACGACTTGATTAACTTGACCGTGTCTTATGACAATCCTGACGATGTCTGGGGTGTAGATGTAATGGCCTACAATATATTGGACGAAGACGGAATTAATTCAGCGATGACGGATGTCTTTGGTGTTAACGAAACGGGGTTTCAATATGTGGCACCACGACAGTTAATGGCCCGGTTTAGATACAGTTTTTAAAGATTAAGGGCTAGCTTAACCCCAACATTTGCCCAGCGCTTCTGCTGGGCTTTTTTATGTCGGTACTATTCGTACTGAAGGCCATAAGTGGGGCGCCGCATACCGGTTTTTATAGGGCTTTGACGAGGGCTGATATTAATTGCGGGGGCTGGGCTGTCGATATTACAGGGCAGCTCTGGGCTGCGGGTGGCAATGATTGTCAAGCGAAGGCCTAGGGGGACAATAGATGAGCCTTATCATTTGGGTGGTTACGGCCCCGATGCACTGGCGAAGGAAATTAAGCGATTCTATGGCGACGACGTAGTATCATCCCGGCACAGGGTCTAACAAGAATTCTATTATATAACGCTAAAGCAGGGGATAAAGGTGGATGAGTAATGAAGTACCGTCGGAACTGATCTATCGGCTAGATGATAAACCACCCGTTCTAGAATCTTTATTTGCAGCGATACAGCATCTACTGGCTTCTTTTGTCGGCATTGTCACGCCTACGCTTATTATCGGCAATATTTTGGGGCTGCAAGAACAACTGCCTTACCTAATCAGTATGGCCTTGATTGCATCGGGCATTGGCACCTTTGTGCAGGCTTACAAACCCTTTGGCATTGGTGCCGGTATGCTCTGTGTGCAGGGTACCAGCTTCGCGTTTTTAGGGGCAATACTCAGTGCCGGGTTTATTGTTCGCGATGCCGGCGGTGGGCCGGAGGAAATTATCGCGTTGATCACCACCTTGTGTTTTTTCGGTGCATTTATACAAATGGGCCTAAGCCAATTTATTCCGCGGCTGCGCAAAATAGTCACGCCACTGGTGACCGGTATTGTCATCACCAGTATCGGTATTAGTTTGATCAAAGTGGGTATGACCGACCTAGCGGGCGGGGTCAATAGTCCGGATTTTGGCAGTCCGGCTAATCTGATGCTCGGTTTTTTTGTTATCGCTGTTATCGTATTGATGAATATATCCAGCAACAATTGGATTCGCTTATCTTCGATTGTGGTTGGCTTGATCGCCGGTTTTGTAGTCGCTGCACTAACAGGTATGCTCAACCCTGGTGACTTAATGCCGTCGGCAGCGCTGAGTGTACCGATTCCTTTCAAATACGGCTTTAACTTTGAACTGGCAGCTTTTATTCCGTTAGCGATAATCTACATTATCAGCTCAGTGGAGACCACCGGTGATATTACCGCTAACTGTATTATTTCTGGTCAACCGATTGCCGGAGAAGGCTATATTCAGCGTATTAAGAGCGGCGTGCTCGGCGATGGCATTAATTCGATGATTGCTGCGGTGTTAAATTCCTTCCCCAATACTACCTTTAGCCAGAATACCGGGGTGATTCAGCTTACCGGTATTGCCAGTCGGCATATTGGCATGTACATCGCAGGTATACTGATATTTATTGGCTTTTTTCAGGGTGTTGGCGATATTTTGCAACAAATCCCTAAACCGGTATTGGGCGGCGCGACACTGATTATGTTTGGTACGGTGGCGGCGGCGGGAATCAAAATACTGGCCTCTGAATATATCGATCGCAGAAAGGTGATAATTATTGCGGTTTCTCTTGGTCTTGGCCTGGGCTTGGCACTGGTACCTGATGTGTTCGCGAAAACGCCCCAGCTGGTGCAAAATATCTTCAGCTCAGCTGCTGCCACTGCCGGGCTTGCCGCTATGTTACTGAGCTTGCTGCTACCAGAACTGGAAGAGCAGAACGTCTAGGGACAGTCAAAAAAGTGACCGGACTGAGCCGCCACCGGCGAGCACCGGCTATTGAGCTCGACGAAATGAGCTCAACGAAATGAACTCAACGAAATGAGCTCAACCAAAACCCCTGCCTGGCTCGGCTGCGTCGATGTACTGTGGTGTACTATTGACAACAGTGTTCTGATTTCAGCATGATGTTAGGCGCAAAATTTGCTGGCAAAATACTTATAAAAATACGGAATAAAATCTATGCAAAGCCTATTGGAACGTCTATTCAAACTGTCAGAACACGGTACTAAAGTGTCAACCGAGATGTTGGCGGGTTTAACGACGTTTATTACCATGGCCTATATTATATTTGTTAATCCGCAAATGATGGCATCGGCGGGTATGGACCACGGCGCCAGTTTTACTGCGACCTGTTTGGCGGCTGCGCTGGCCTGCTTTTTTATGGGACTATATGCCAACTGGCCGGTAGGCTTGGCACCGGGTATGGGGCTCAACGCATTTTTTACCTATACCGTTGTCGGCGAAATGGGCTATAGCTGGCAGATAGCGCTGGGTGCGGTATTTTTAGCCGGCGTATTGTTTGTGATTATGAGTGTAACGCCACTGCGGGCCTGGATGCTGCGCAGCATACCTCGAGATCTGCGAATCGCGATGGGCTGTGGCGTGGGGCTGTTCATTGGCTTTATCGGCCTCAAGAGCGGCGGTATCATCGTTGCTAATTCCGCTACCATTCTTACCCTGGGAGATCTCAGCCAAATACAGCCGATGTTAGCGGCCGTAGGTTTTGTGGTGATTGCTGCGCTGTCGGTGCGTCAGGTTCCCGGTGCCATACTGTTAGGTGTACTGTTGATTACTTTACTGGGCTTGATAGTTGGAGAAGTGCAGTACAGTGGACTGATATCGAGTCCACCGAGTATGGCGCCGACATTTATGCAAATGGACTTAGCCGGTGCTTTTGATGTGGCTATGATCAGTGTCATTATCGCGATACTTTTTGTTAACCTATTTGATACTGCGGGTACGCTGATGGGTGTTGCCACCCGAGCGCAACTGGTGGACGAACAGGGTAATATCACCAATTTAGACAAAGCGCTTAAAGCCGACAGTTCTTCAAGTGTGTTGGGTGCCTTTATGGGCTGTGCACCGGTCACCAGCTATGTTGAAAGTGCCGCTGGGGTGGCTGCGGGAGGTCGCACCGGTTTAACCGCCATAACGGTTGGCCTGCTGTTTGTATTGGCAATATTTTTCTCGCCGCTGGCGGGAATGGTGCCTGCTTTTGCCACCTCTGGAGCGTTGATCTATGTCGCGCTACTAATGATGAGCGGCATGCGCGAACTCGACTGGGACGACGCCACCGAGCTAATTCCAGCACTGTTAGTCATCATCATGATCCCGCTTTCTTTTTCTATTGCCAACGGTATTGCGGTTGGTTTTATCAGCTATGTCGCGATCAAAGTGATTGCCGGTCGCAGCGCTGAAGTTAGTGTGGGTGCGTGGTTTCTCGCGGCTATTTTTGTCGCCAAATTTGCCTTTATGTAAGCACTTAAATGAGCCGGCTAAGGTTGCTGGTAGCGCGCATCTTTTTTTGGGGTAAACACGGCTACGCATAACATCAAACTCGTTGATCGTGTGCCGTCACAGTTCAATAACTTGCTGGCGCGCTATGGTCTCTTCGCCGCGATCATAGTGCAGTACGATCACTGCATCGTGTTTCGATTGGTGTTCAAAAATGCGCGCTGCGCCGTTTACTGTCGGTACAACAAATACACTTTTTGCCTCCCGCATATCTAGTTTGTCTTCAATACCGGTGCGGTTATTGACCACTAGCGCCAGTCCCGTTTCGGTCACTCGCTGCTCCCAGCTGTCGCCGGGGCCGTATAAACCCGGTGCCCAGTTAGCGCTCGAGAGCAACATGTCGGCACCTTGAGTGCTAAGCGATTGCGCGTGCTGCGCTGGCCAGGCGTCAGCACAAATCAGTAAGCCTACGGTCAAGCCATCGACGCTGGCAACGGTCGCTTGCCTACCTGGAGTTGACCAAGATTCAGAACCGGGCAGGGTATTGATTTTTCGGTGGCGAGCAATAATAGCGCCCTGGCGATTGATCACAAACAGTGTATTGTGGCGATCTAGGGTTACCGGGTCCTGTTCCAAGTGACTCAGAAATAGCACCATATTCAACGTATCTGCCGCGCGCTGCAGCTGTTGAGTCCATTGATCAGCGCCCGGTTTTATCCAGTCGACACCGAGACTGTATTTAAACTTGTAGCCGGTTAGCGCCAGCTCTGGGGTCATTACCCACTGCGCGCCGTTGGCTTTGGCCGCAGTCATCGCGCGTACAATAGTGTTGGCATTAGTGGTTATGTCGGCGAGGCTACTGGCCCGTATTGGCGCCATATGGATTATGCCGATTGATACGTTGCGGTTATCGATGTTTTGGCAGCTCAGTAAGGCGCTGACCACTACCCACACAATGATTAGTCTGACCATTTTGCCTGCCATCCAGTTGCCATAGCGGCGATAAACAAATCGATTGCCTGGCTGTTGCGATCTAACTCAGTGACCGGAACGACAGACAACGCTTGCCAAAACGCCGGCCAACGCAAGGGCTTTGCGCTAACTGCCACCGCCACTGAACTGGCTTGATCCAATAGCGCCTCCGGCGCAATGTCGGCGGGTAAATTGCCAAACTGAATGCGATTTAACAGCTCAGCATAGGCGTAGGCTGCAGCGCTGGCGCGGCTATCAAAGGTCAGGCTGCGCAGGTTGTCACTGGCCAACTTAAAATCATCCGCCAGTAAATGCTGCTGCATACCGGCTAACAGACGCTCCTTGGTCAAACCAAAACGGGCTAAGGCGTGTACGACATTGCCGGCGGCAGAGGGCACCAGTGCGTTCTGCCAGCGCAAAGCCTTTAACACCGCCTCGCGCACCGCACTGCCGACTAGCTCCCCCAGTTTAAGGTGGCCGCTGGCACTGGGCAGAGGTGGCTTAGTGCTGCCCAGTGGCGATGCGATAATAAGCTGGTCGGTGCCGGTGCCGGTGGCCAAAAAAGGTGAAGACTGACTGCTGATTGCCAGCTCAGCTAAGGCAGCCGATTTTGCCTCGGTTGCTAATACCGCAATCTTGGCCTGAGCACCGGCTAACAGCTGGCGATTAATTAACACCATAATATTGATGGTGCCCTGATTGTCAGTTATCTGTGCTGAACCCTGTTGCTGCTTGGAGGCCGCCGGCACCGGCTTGTTAACCACCTTACCGGCGCCGGTGTGTTGATACCACTGCGTTGGGTCGCCGGCGCGTTGCGCGTTGCCTTTTACCCCGGCGGTGGCCAATACCGTCACCGATAAATCGGCAAAGTGTTTTTCAACCCGCGCCAGTTGCTGCATGTTAGCGGCGGTACCCATCAGCGCCATGGCCTCAGGGGCAACGCCCAACTGGCTGGCAATAGTTTGGTGGTACTGTTGTCGATTTAGGTTGATTTGCTGCATGTAGCGTAGTTGGTCGCCCCGTGCCTCCATGCTTTGGTGATTGACTAAATAGTTGATAGTGCTGGACTGACCGCCATTAATAGCTGAGGTAGAGAGCACTTGGTGCGGTGTTTTTAAACTGACCAGTAGAAAACGGCCCTGGCGCTGGGCCAAAAAATGCTCGCTGTTAGACAGTGTAGCGGGTGCATCAAAGGCAACAGTGTCTTGCGCTATCGCCGGTGTTACAGGGCTGATAACCACCAGCAGGCTAAGCGCGATGCGCAGTATGATCGCCATGTTATTGTCCACTAATCAAAATTAATTTACCGGTTTTGGGGTCTTTGTAAACTTGCCCCATCGACTGCAGGCCACTGCTCTGACCGTTGATAGACTGCTTGATCGACTCCGGTGTATCCACTAATTCACTACCCAGTGAAATCTCTGCTTGGGTTAGGTCTTTTAATTCGGGGTTCAGCTCAAAGTGCGTTTGAAGTTCTTGGCTCTGGGCGACAAAGGCCAAAATAATCCCCAGCGCAAAAACCAGCATCACATCCATGATGTTGGCAAAGCCGGCCAGCGGGTCACTGTCCTGCTCGTCAAATTGCTGCGATTGCCAAGAGGGTTTATTGCGCATCGGCTCGCGCTCCTAGGGCTTCGCTCATCGCCTGCCAGGTCTGCTCGTACCAGCGGCGTCGAACCCGCCCTATCGCATATGCGATTAGTCCAATTAACAAGCCCACTACCGTAGTATCAAAGGCGACGGTTAAGGCGGTAGCCAAAATATCAATATTGCCTGTTCCCAGCGCGGTAAGACCGGGCCCCAGTGGGATTAGCGTTCCCATTAAACCAAGAATAGGCCCGGACCTAGCGAGCAAGTCGGTTATTTCAAGGCGCCCAGTAGCATGGCCTTGAAAACGTTTTTGGCTCTGCTCGCTAGCGTGCTCTGAGAATGCCGGCAGGGTATAAAAATACTCGGATAGTGCCTGTCCCAGCTCCCATAGAGTCAGCGCCAAGGCTAACGCTAAGGCGCCAATAACGGGGTATAACAACCAACCCACAAACTGATGTAATGCACCTAAAACAAAGTCGTAGTCCATAATAAATCCTCTACTGCCGCCGATTCTCGGCAGTGCTTATTCGCTGATATTTTTTTCAGTTTTTATTTTACTGGCCTGTCGCAGGCCCCGGTAAAAGCCCGCTGCAATGAATAACAGCAAGGCTATGCCCAGCCACCAGTGCCAGCGCTGCTGCGAAGGTTGCGGGTCGCTACTGTCGCTTTGGCTATCGGCGCTGGTTTGGCCGCTGTCGTCGGCCGGCGCACCGGTGGTTGGCGACGGTGGTTGCTGCAGCTCAATTTCAGCGACACGATACACTTCTTTAATGTCCTCAGCGCTGGGCTCTGGTAAGCCCTTCGCCAGAGCAATACGCTCGGCTATCGACTGCCACATTTGCTCGCTTAGGTATTGTTCTAACCATGGCAACATTGGGTTGTCGGGGTCGGTGTGACCGCTGCCAGGCAAGCCGTTAATAGCTACCAGTTCGGCAAACTGACTAGCCAGTTGCTCGATGGTTTGCCGGTCGGCTTGCCAAAAGCCTTTGTTGATTGCCACTAACATAATCGCCAACATATTACTTTTTACATGGGCGTTGTGGCCGCGTTCCAAAAACTCGTCTAACTGTAAGTCGTAGCGGTCATCAATGTAGACTGCTTTAACTTCTTCCCAGGCCCAATCGCCTACCAGTGTTGGGTTGGTGACTTGCCAGCCCCACAAATACTCCAAAAACTCACTGCCCATAGTGCGCGCGCCGGCATAGTCGTGCTGCATTTGGCCCTTTAGCCACTCTGGGTTTAAAAACCGTCCGCGCAGCT
>JBLHLU010000081.1:0-13674 GCA_047623385.1 Paraglaciecola psychrophila | reverse complement strand
TCGGCTTTGCACTGGACACAACAGTGACGAGGTGGTTACAGCCTAAGTCTTAAACAATAACAAGTACTGCCCGACTAGCCTCGGGTGCGGAGACAGCATGACTAACAACACTACACAGGGTGCGCTGAGCGGCGTCCGCGTTCTGGACTTAACCGACGAGCGTGGTATTTATGGCGCGAAGTTATTGGCTGATCTGGGCGCTGAAACGGTGCGGCCGGAGCCGCTAACCGGAGACCCACTGCGAGCCAGAGGGCCCCATGTCGAGGGCCAAGGGCAGGCTAAAACTTCACTGTGGCACACTTTTTTTGCTTCTAGCAGACGCTTTTTCTCGGTCGATGTCGACAGCGCTGAGGGCCGCGCGCAGCTCGGGCAGCTCGTCGCTAGGGCCGATATCGTGCTTACCTGCAGCGACACTTTTGCGCTGGCCGCGGCGCAGTTGGACGAGGCGCAACAACAGCGCCCGCAGCTGATAGTCGTAGATACCAGCTCCTTTGGCCCCAGCGGGCCCTGGAAAGACTTCTTGGCCCCTGATTTGGTTGCCGGTGCACTGGCGGGCTTTAATGCCACCACCGGCGACGCCGACACAGCACCGCTAATGGGCTTTGGGGAATTAAACTTTATGGTGTCCGGTGCCTATATTGCCATCGCTGCGCTGGCTGCGCTCAATCATCGGCGCGAAACCGGTATTGGCCAGCAGGTGGATATCTCAGTACACGAATGTATTACATCGTGTCTGGAACACGTATTGATGAGCTATTGGTACGATCACCTATCGCCATCGACCAGTCCCGGGTTAGCGCGCCAAGGCGCGTTGCACTGGTCGCAAGCCTATACCGTGATGAATGCTAAAGCGGGCGCCATTATGGTGACCCCAGCACCCGATTTAGAGGCGCAGATATTTTGGTTGGTGCAAGAAGACGCTTTTGAAGACTTGTTAGACGAAAAGTACAGTGACCCCAACAATACTTTGGCCACCACTCAACGGGTGATGGATGTATTGCAGCAGTGGGTGGCAGGTAAAGATGCTGAACAGTTATTTCTCGAAGGGCAGTCGCGCCACTGTCCCTATGGGCTGGTATTGCCGATTGAGGGTGTCGGAGAAAACCCACAGCTGCAGGCCCGTAAGTGGTGGGTTGATTATCAGACACCGACGGCGACCATTAAAGGGCCCGGTGCCCCCTATCACTTTAGTGCTACACCTTGGTCAATGGCACCCTACGGCGGCGTTGGTGCCGATACGCAGGCGCTGTTGGCAGATATTGGTTGGGAGCAGGTGCAATGAAAGAGTCAATGGACGACACCGGGAGCAAGCCAATGAACAGCGCTAACAACAGACCGATGGAAGGTCTTAAGATACTGGATTTCACCCATGTATTAGCGGGGCCTTTCGCCACCCGAATTCTCGCCGATATGGGTGCCGATGTGGTCAAAATCAATTCCGTTGATCGCGCGGTGTCAGCTAACGAGCCGGCCCATCCGTATTATCTAATGTGGAACAGAAACAAGCGTGCCCTGGCGCTGGATCTAACCCAACAAGCGAGTCGCACTTTGTGTGCTAAATTGTGCCGCGAAGCCGATGTGGTTATCGACAACTTTTCGGTAGGCGTATTAGATCGCTGGGGATTGGGCTACAACACCATCAGCAAAGACAATGCAGGGGTGGTATATGTGCAAATGTCCGGCATGGGAGAGGGCGGCCCCTGGGAAAAGTTTGTCACTTACGCGCCGACCATTCAAGCGCTCAGCGGTCTCACCCATCTAACCGGTGTACCCGGTCGAGAGAATATTGGGTTGGGGTTTTCCTATAACGACCACCAGGCCGGTTTGCATGGCGCGGTGGCACTGCTGGCGGCGCTGGAGGCGAGGCGCAACACCGGCCGCGGTCAGCGGGTCGATTTGTCGCAGTTTGAGGTGGGGGTCAATTTCACTGGTCCAACGTTGCTCGACTACTTTGCCAACGATGTCAAAGCCCGGGCCACCGGTAATAGACTGCCCTATGACGACGCCGCACCACACGGTTGCTATCGCTGCGCCGGTGCTGTTAGTGAAGCTCTTGTCGATGAACGCTGGGTGGCAATTGCCTGTATGAATGATCAACAGTGGCAGGCATTTAAAACGCTGATGGGTAATCCCCAATGGGCCGAGGACCCGGCTCTGACACTCGCCGCCGGGCGTGTTGCACAAATTGACTTAATCGACCGGGAGGTCGGCCACTGGACCGCGCAGTACAGCGCCGAAGATATTATGCAGCGCTGTCAGCATGCCGGCGTGCCGGCGGGGGTGGTGCAAAACGGTATTGACCTGGTGGAGAGCGACCCACAGTTACAACACAGCGACTTTCTCAAAACCATCGGTGATGATCATCCACGGGTGGGCACTACTTATGCCGACAGTTTACCGCTGCACTTTCAGCAAACGCCCTGCGAGGATTATCAGCGGGTGCGAGAAGTTGGCGAGGACAATGAGGCGGTGTTAAAGGATTGGTTGGCGATGTCCGACGCCGAGATCAAGGCTGCAGCCGATGCCGATTTACTGCGGTGAATCTACTAGTGCACAGTTAAAAAGCGCTACGGCAACGTCATCACTAAAACACCACCACAAGGGGAGATTATTAAATGCCACTACAACTTCGTCAGATCTGTCTGGTTGCCGGGGAGCTGGAGCCGGTGCTGCGCGACCTGACCGCAATTTTGGGTATTGAACGCTGTTTTGTTGACCCCGGAGTTGCTCATTTCGGACTGGAAAATACCTTGCTGCCAATTGGCCGCAACTTCTTGGAAGTGGTGTCGCCGATTCAACAGGACACCGCTGCGGGTCGCTATCTCGATCGTCGCGGTGGCGACGGTGGTTATATGGTCATTACTCAGGCCGACAGTGCGCAAACGCAGCGGGCAATAAGGCAAAATGCGCTGGACAATGGGGTGCGCATTGCCTACGAGTCGACGCGGGATGATTGGAATTTATGCCAGTTGCACCCCGCTGATTTACAGGCGGGGTTTTTCGAGATCGAATCTGATGCGCACTGCGACTTTGAGGGACACTGGCACCCCGCCGGCGGCAGTGGCTGGGAGCACAAGGTTAAACAAGACGTCACCACGCAGTTGCTCGGTGTCGAATTGCAGGGTCCAGACCCTATGGCTTTGGCAACACTGTGGGCGGCTGTGGCCGGCGTTGCGGTGCAGCGCCGAGGTGATGAATACTGGCTACAGCTTAACAATGCCGAGCTGCGTTTCGTGCTGGCTCGAGATGGCCGCGGTGCCGGTTTAAGTGGTCTGGATATTGCCGTTGCTGACCGCGCAGGGATATTGCTAAGTGCCAAACAGCGAGGTTGTTATGTCAGCGATCAACAGCTGGAAATCGGCGGTGTGCAATGGTATTTGTCAGACTGATAAGTGCCATCGCTCGCGCTAACAGCGCCACTTGTCTCGACTGAAATTGTCGACTGAAACTGTCGTTGACCCGGTTAAAATAATCGATGTTTAACATCAGTAAAAACGACTGCTCAGGGGTTTGGATATCACCGCCAAAATCCCCTCGCTGGCTCTGTGCGATGACGTTGTTAGCGCTCTCATTAAAGGCTCTTCGGAGTCCTACAAACGCAGCGGAATATCGTAAACAGCATCACTACCATACCCGTGAAAAGCATCCGTGCTACGCCCTGAAAACGTCGCGCCAGCGAGTGGTCTTTTGGGTCTGCGGCAATATCAGATGGAAAAAATGCGTCTGTTAGATCGATCAATTTAGACCACATAAAAGCCCCTAACGGTATGGATATATTATTCAATTAGGATATCGCTAAGGGATTGTTACTATGTGGATACGGTACGCTAAATAGCCAAGCTTAGTTGCTTTGTCACCTGAGTTCAGGTCATAAAGCAGCGCTGCTCCACCTGGTTGTTGATGTGGCCTACGTTAGTAAGTGTTACATCAACAATAAAACGTGCTGCATTGTTTGCTTGAGCTCAGCGGGTATCAACTAGCGTGGCATCAATCGGTACAGCACACAATTTTTGATCAAGGGGCACTGGTCAGCTGAATATAGGCAGTGGCGGGAAGTCCCCTTTTAACACCTCGCTGGCTACACCTCGGTTCAGCCAGCCATCGATAGCGGTGGCGTAGACTTGGCGAAAGTCGGTAGTGTGTTTCAAATTGTCGCCGCTGGTTAAGTCAGTCAAGCTGGGGGCGCGCCCGTAGTGTCCGCCGCGAACAGCTTTACCGGCAAAAAACATCACATTGGCGCTGCCATGGTCAGTGCCCTGATTGGCATTTTCGGGCACCCGCCGGCCAAATTCAGAATGCACTAAAACACTGACTTTGTCGGCCAGTCCGAGGCGTTCTAGATCGCGAATAAAACCGTGAATACCGTCGCAGGCGTAGCTCAACAGCCGCCGGTGTAGTGCCGGCTGCTGCACATGGGTGTCGAAGGCGTTGTTGCGAAAGGCTACATGGTAAAGTCGGGTGGGTAGACCAGCGGCAATACAGGCAGCCACTTTTGGCAGATCCAAGGCAGCGATACCGTAGTCGATGGGGCTGTTGTAGTCGCTCCAGGCCTGTCTGATTTGCAGTGATGAATGCTGGGCGCTGCGAGCGACTTGGCGTAGAAATTGGCGGGAGGGATTAGCCTGATAGCCGCCCTGGGCATCACTAGCTAGAGCTTGGCGTTGTTGAGAAAAACCTGCCCGGGCAAAGCGCTCGGGGTCGTCGAAAACCAGCGGGCGGTGAAACTGGCTATTAACCGCTAGCGACTGACTGCTGCCGATATTGATCAGCGCATTGTCGGCCCCCGGTGCTGTGCTCGCATCGGCTAAACGTCCCAACCAACCGTATTTTTCACCGCTATTGGGCGCTGCGGTATGCCAGTAATTCATCGCGGTAAAGTGTGAAAAAGAGGGGTTGTCGTAACCACAGCCGTGCACTACAGCGAGCTCGCCGCGGTTCCACAGGCGTTCGAAACCTAGCATACCGGGATTAAAACCGTAGTGATCATCTATTTTCAGCAGCTTTTCCCGGCGGATACCTATATTTGGGCGATGGCGGTAATAAGCGTCGTCGCCATAGGGCACTACGCTATTTAAACCGTCGTTGCCGCCGGACAGTTCAACCACCACCAAAATACGGCCGTTATCGTCGCCTTGGTCAGTACTGCCTTTGGCCATTGGCCCCATTATTAGGCCGGCGGCGGCGAGGGCTGATTGCTGCAAAAATGCGCGTCTGTTAGCTGTACTCATGCGGTAACTCCTCTTAGCCTAACTGGTATTCCGGTTGACTTAAAATAATATGCAGTAACATCCGCAGCGGCTGTTCCATATAGCTTTTGGCCCCAACAATGTCGGCACTGCCCAGTTCAGCGGCTAAGAAGTCGGCCAGTGTTTGGCGCCGTTGCGGCGTGAGTTGAACCGACATAAAGCGCGCTGTTAGCAAGTCGACAACTTGCAGCGTTGTGGTGGCTTTTGCGTCTATTACCCACTGCGTTAAATTGATAGTAGCCATATGCCGCGACAGAGGTTTAACCCGGGCAATGGCTTTTTGCCAGCCGCGGTAGCTACCTAGCCGAGTATTAAAAGCCTCGTCGCGATCGGCCAGTAAGTTAGAGGCGGCCATAGTCGAAGCATCTTGATCAGGGGCCATAGTGGCACGACTAATATCCAGACCCTGTCGCAAGCGTTTATGCACAGATAGTATCGAAGAGCCATAACTGGGATAGCGGTCTGGCGGGATAAAGGCGATGTCGGGGAACAGTAAGTCCATGGCGACATTGCCGCGCTCAAATAGCAGACTGGGTGTAATCCAGCTGCGCCCCTGAGACCAGCCGGCTACGGTGGGCGGGTGCATTAGCCGCTGGCCCAGAGCTTCGCTAGTAATATTAAAATCGGGCACGCCGGGCACCCGTTTGAGTTCAGCTTTTTTGTAAGTCGAAATCAACAGTTCAATGGGACTTTTGATATGGCTGCCGATAGAGGCTTGGGCGTAAAAGTCTTTTGACTGAAATAATAGTGCTAAATAATCGGCAACATTGTAATTCATCGCCTTAAAGCGCTGACCTAATTGTTGTTGTAGTTTTACATCTAAATCACGGCGCACAAAATGGCGGTACAGCTTTGCAGCTAAATAGTTGGCACTAACATCTTGCTGCAAAATAATATCGATAACATCGATGCCGTCGAATGGGCCGCGCTGTCCGAGAAAAGTTTTTTCAGCATTGTCGTGCAACTGCGCATTGCGTACAAATTCGAGGCCGCTATAATTCCAACCGGTAAAGGCCCGTGCGGCCTCGCGGATATCGTTTTCTGAATAGTGGCCAACGCCCATGGTGAACAACTCCATGACTTCTCTGGCAAAATTCTCGTTGGGCGAATCTTTGGTATTGACGCCGGCATCCAAAAACGCCAGCATCGCCGGGTTTTTAGCTACCGCAACTAACAGTTCTTCAAAGTCGCCGAGACCCAGTTGCTGAAACAAGATAAGTTGCTGCAGCATTTTGCGGTAGTCCCGCACTTTGTCTTCGTTGTTGGCAAAATGGCCGTGCCAGAACAACGCCATTTTTTCCTGCAATGGGCGATTGCTAACCAGCATGCGGTTGGCCCACCAGTAGGCGACTCTGTCGGTTTCAAGGCGACTGGCTCGCAGCCAGTAGAAAAATTGATCAACCATTGGTTGCAGCGGTCTATTGCCCCCAGGTTTGACTGTAATGCCCAGTGCGTGGCCCTGACGTTTAGCCAATCGGGTCAGTGCTGGACGGCTGGCAGGAAATGGCTCCAGGCCGTCATCAAACACTCCGGAATGTTCAAATACCGGCAGTGACTGCCGGGGTAATTGCTTAAAGTAAACTAATTGCTCGATGGCTTTTTTTAGGCCGCCCTCGGCTAGTGTCTGGCGCTGCGCCGGGGTGCCACCAAAGCCGGCTCGTGACAATAAATGCTCGGCTTGTGGCAGTTGCCACTGATCCGGATCGATAGCAGACAGGTCGCCCTGCCAATTTGTGTTTGCGCTCAGCAGCCCGGAAGCGGTAACTAACACTGCCAGCAAGGTGCTCTTTAGTAATATCAAATTCATCGACACTCTTCTATATTGTTATGCTACCGCTGCGGCGATTAATTACCCGATTGGCAATAATCCCTATTGGTGATGATTAGCGCGGTGGGTAAAACCTGTTAATCAGTCGGTGGCGGCTTGCACTTGAAAGCCTAGTCTGGGGAAGTGGACTACCGTATTGCCTAGCGTCGAATCAGCTCGCTGCACCGCCAGTTCCTGCATGTTCGCCTGTACCAAGGTGCCACGGGTGGGCTGCTTACCATAGTCGATGGGGGTAATATCAACACGATCGCCGAGCGCTAATTCACCTATAAAAACAGCTTCTTGTTGGGCTATCAGCTGTGGTTCTGCAGCACTGGCAACAGCCAGTGCATCGCTGCCACTGATAGTGGTTGGCTGGCCGTGGCCAAAGGCCGTCATGCGTTGATACCAGGCCACTACTTGGGTAAAGGGGGCAAAGTCATCGCGCAATATTTTGTTGGTATAGGCAAACCACAGCAAGTGATAGGTTGAAAAGTCGACGATGGTGGGTGTGTCGCCGATTAGAAATGGCCGATGTTGTAACTGCAGTTCAAGCTGTTGCACATGCATAAGCCAGTACGCTTCCGCTTGGGCCGTATCTATAGGTTCGGTTACCGAGCCCTGTCTTAATGCTGCGCGGTCGGCGGCAAAAGCTTTAGCTGCTGCGGGGTCCGAGAATATCGGGTGTGTAGACATTACCTTGGGTTGAAACAATTTAGCCACGCAGACCTTGAAGAAAAACGTATCGATCCAGTGAGCGCTGGCGGCGAGGGTGGCCTCCAATTCGGCGGGATAAATCGTGGTCTGCGGCGTTAGCGAATCAATGACACGACACATAATCGCGCTGTCGCAGTAAACGTCAGCGCCGATCTGCATGGCCGGTGTTTTCCGGTAGCCGCCGGTGAGCGCAACGAAGTCTGGCTTGGGCATAATCACTGGAATATCAACCGAACTATAGGACAGGTTTTTATAACCCAGCAGCAGCCGCACCTTTTCTGAAAACGGTGAACCGGCGTAGTGATGAAGTATGATATCGCTCATGGTAAAATCCTGAAGATGGGTTGTTTTTATGTTGCTCAGATCTAGCTTGCGTAGGTCGGGTATTATTTTGCTGTAGTTTACCTGTAGCTCGTTTGTAATTTACCCATATTTCGGTAGTAGCTCGGTAGCAGCTCGTTAGCAGCCCGGTGATAGCGGTCTAACAGCGCCGGGCCGATTTTACACATCATAGCACTTAGTCACAGCTAGGGCAGGTATAACGGCTTGGTTAACGTGTTACTGAGTGATACACCTTATAACGCTGCAATCGCCAGTCAGCGCTCAGTATTTTAATACAAGACCTTAGCGGCGAAACTGTCTGCCACCCAACAGTAATTGCCAAGGGTTAGCTTGGCTTGAACAAGAACTAAACGATACAGCGCTTGTTCAGTATCACTAGAAATAGAGCCGGTAATAGAGCAGAAAATAGAACAGAAAATCGAACCAAAAATAAAGCCTGCACTGTGCCTTCGCCGCAGCGGCCAAAACAGCCTGCGGGTTCTATCCATAGCTGTTGAGTTAGTTTAGCGAGAGTGCGCGCGCCGGTGTACTCGCGGTCGATCAATACTCGCAGTATCGGCGGCACAGTTGCTGCGCTCGGCTTGGTGCTTATAGTGTTGCAGTGGCAGATATATAACAGTGACAATTGGCTTTGACGGCCGCTTCTGCTACCTTGCTTGCCAAATAGGGCGGCGATAACAACTGCTTTTCGAATACGGAGATAATAATGATAGACGGTATTAACAGCGATAATGTCAACAAATGGATGCGGGACAATATAGCCAATGTCACCGGCGATATGGATTTTCAGCTGATTACCGGAGGCCACTCCAATTTAACCTTCAAATGCACCACCGCCAGCGGCGACAGCTATGTATTGCGCCGGCCACCGCTGGGTCATGTGCTGGAGAGCGCCCACGATATGGGCCGGGAATTTAAGATTATCTCAGCGTTACAGGGTGCCGATGTACCGGTGCCTAAAACCTGGGGACTGTGTACCGATATTAGCGTCAACGAGGCGCCGTTTTACGTGATGGCCTATGTGGAAGGCACAGTGTTGAACGACTCAGTCATTGGCGCCGAGGTGCCATCGGCGGATCGACGCGATATTGGTCTACACGTTATCGACATATTGTCACGGCTACACCAGGTCGACCCCGATGCTGTGGGGCTGGGCGATTTAGGCCGTAAAGAAGCCTATTTAGCACGTCAATTGAAACGTTGGAGCAAACAGTGGGAAGCCTCAAAGACCCACGAAATTCCCGCTATGGAAGCCTGTGCAAAATTACTGGCAGAGCAAATGCCCGAGCAGATTGGTGCGACTATTGTGCACGGTGACTACCGTCTGGGTAATATGATGGTAACAGGCTCAGAAGTTACAGCCATACTCGATTGGGAGTTGTGCACTCTGGGCGATCCACTGGCCGATGTTGGCTACCTGTTAAATAATTGGGTTGAGCCTGGAGAAATTGAACAGAAGGAAGGTGATCAATCACCGACCGCTGCCGGCGGTTATCCAAGTCGGGATGAGCTGTGTGCAATCTACAGCAAAAGTACCGGGCGTGACTTGTCCGGGATTAACTACTACAGGGCTTTTTCTCACTGGCGCCTAGCAGCTATCGGACAGGGCGTTTACAAACGCTACTTAGTTGGGGCCATGGGTGAAAATCGAGACGTTGATCTCGATCGACAAAAAGAGGGTGTTTCGGTGCGCGCTGAGGCGGCGCTGGCATTGCTGACATAAAGTGTGCTTTGCACCTTAGCCAGGTGTTAGTCACCTGCTAGTAGCGCGGAAAAGTATTGTCTATAAGGTTTGTTTGGTCGGTTTTAAAAGGGTTCACTTTCCGGTCGACGGTGAACGTTTTTTCGGTGTTAGTATACGGGTGCTTCTTTAGTTGCGCAGTAGGCGAAGCATCTGCGGTTCGAACATAGCATCGCTGCCTTAAATACAGCACCACGGACGGTGCTATGCTGACTGTCGAGTTCACTATCGATAGCAGTGGCTGGTTAAGGTAACACTGTTGCTCAGTGAACAATGATGTCCAGTGCACAACGTTGCCAGGGAACAATGTTGCTAAAAGTCGGTAACCAATAATCAATAAAATCCATCGGCAATTGCTCACTACCGTGGCGCAGCGGCTATTTACATCGTTAGTTAAACCACCACTAAAGGAGTCACTCCATGATCACAATGCAACATGCCTGCCTACTCGCGGGTCGAATTTTGTTAGGCCTCTATTTTATCGCGCCGGGCCTCACCAAAATCACTAACTATGACGGCATGGCCAGCTATATGGAACTGCATAATGTGCCATTTATTGGGCTGCTGCTGCCACTGACTATCGTGCTGCAGATCGGTTTAGGCGCTGCGCTTATTGCTGGTTATAAGGGGCGTTTGTCAGCGTTTATCTTAGCGGGACTGACGCTAGTCATCAGTATTGCCATGCACCACTTCTGGGACTTAGAAGCCGGCGCTAGCCAGGCCCATGAGATGCAAAACTTTATCAAAAATATGGGTATTATGGCGGGGCTGTTGATGGTCACAGGTCTGGGTACCGGAGCCTACAGTGTCGACCGACGCAACGACAAGGCGTGATTTGAGTGCCGGGGGACAGCCTAATACAGGCGCTCCGGTGTGCCCTTCCACCGTGCCAATACAAACCTATTTTGCTGTGGCAGGCGCTGGCAAAACACTCAAAGCTATTGCGGTGAGTTGTTGCTGCTTTTTCGTCTCTCACCTGTAATAAGTTGCTAATTAGTTAGTTAGTCGCTAGTTGGCAACTCATTGGCAAACAATACCTAGCGGGCAAAAAAATTCCCAATGGCTGTCAGCACTCGCTGCACGTCTTCTTTATTGATATCCAAGTGGGTTACCAGACGCAGGCCGAGGTGACCGTCGACCATAATACCTTGTTGTTTTAGACGGGTTTTTAACGTCTGTAGCTGCTGGGTTGGGCACTGCACAAACACCATATTACTGTGCACCGGTGCTACCGACAGCTCATCAATGGTTGCCAGCCCCGCCGCTAGTAGCGCGGCGTGGTGATGGTCTTCCAGCAGTCGCTGGCGCTGATCGCGCAGCGCCAGCAATGCGCCGGCGGCGACAATCCCAGCCTGGCGCATACCGCCACCACACATCTTGCGCCAGCGCAGCGTCCGCTTAATAAAGTCTTTGCTACCGGTTAATACTGAACCTAGGGGCGCTCCTAGGCCCTTAGAGAGGCAAATCGATAGCGAGTCGTAATGCTCGGCTATACGTTCCAGTTCAACGCCTTGAGCGGCGGCGGCATTGCATACTCGAGCGCCGTCTAGGTGCAGGCTAAGACCGCGCTCTGCGCATAGCTCAGCCACTTGGGCCTGATAGTCCAATGGCAGTACTTTGCCGTTGTGGGTATTTTCCAAACACAGCAATCGTGTTTGCGCAAAATGTGGGTCATCAGCTTTGATGGCAGCGCGAATGGCAGCCAGGTCGAGGGTGCCGTCACTTTGATTATCTAACGGTTGGGGCTGAATGGAACCGAGTACCGCCGCGCCACCGCCTTCATATTTATAACAGTGAGCCTGTTGGCCAACGATATACTCATCGCCGCGCTGACAGTGCGCCAGTAACGCCAACAGATTGCCCATGGTGCCGCTGGGCACAAACAGTGCTGCTTGCTTACCGGTGAGCTCTGCGGCGTAGTCCTGCAGTGCGTTAACGGTAGGATCCTCGCCGTAAACATCGTCGCCTACCGGGGCAATGCTCATGGCGTGGCGCATCGCAGCGCTGGGCTGCGTCACAGTGTCACTGCGCAAATCAATGATTTTCATGGTGGGTTGGTCGCTGCCTATTATGAACTACTGTTGGCGGATGTCAGTGCCCCGAGTGGAGCGGGGCGAAAGCTTAAAAAACGCTGTAACCACCGTCGATGACAAAAGAGTCGCCGCTATGGAAACTGGCGGCGTCAGAGGCCAGATAGACGGCGATACCGCCAAACTCCTCGGGGCGTCCCCAGCGTCGTTCGATTGGCACTCGAGAGATAACCTTGTTGGTAAACACTTCTTTATCTTGGCTGGCCTGGGTCATATCAGTGGCTATCCAGCCCGGTAGTACCGAATTGGCGGTGATACCATGACGGCCAAATTCCACCGCGCAGGATTTCATCGCTGAGACTACCGCGCCCTTTGAGGCGGCGTAGTGTTGGTTGTGGGCAGCGCCCTCAATCGCCGCCAAACTAGCCACTCCGATCAGAGAGCCGCCTTTGTCCCCTTTTTTAGCCCGCTCCACCATATGTCGGGCTGCCTCGCGCAGCGTGTACAGCACACCGTTAATATTGACCGCAAACAGTGCTCGCATCTGATCGCCAGACAAGTTGAGAAAAGAGTCGGTGCGCAAGCCAATACCGGCGTTGGCAATGGCTTGATCGATACGACCCAGTTCCTCTACAGTTTCCGCCATGGCAGTGGTAACGGCCTGTTCGTTAGAAACATCAACTTGTTTGGCAATAATTCGAGTCCCATAAGTTTTTAGGCGGGCCAGTGCGGCGGCATTCTTTTCAGGGTTGGTACCCCAAATGGCGACGTCGGCACCGGCCTGCGCCAGTGCTTCGGCCATACCTAGGCCAATACCGCCGTTGCCGCCGGTGACAACTGATACTTTTCCGCTGAGATCAAAGGGCGCATAGGCCATGGGAGAATCCTTTATTATTAATGAAAGAGGGTATTACTATAACAACTTAGCGGCTGCTAGTGGTTGTGGTGGGTGAAAAAAAACGTCGCAATAGCCAGCGCATTGCTTTGATCGGTCATGCCAACAACCCAGTAGTGACTATTGTCACGTCATGTGGTCGAAGGTGCCAGCATAGACTCAATCACTGCAAAGAGGGGCAACGGTGCAATCGATTGAATAGCTGCCAGTCGAAGTCATCGAGGTAACAGCCTCGCGAGCCGTTGTCACCTCGATAGGCATACTTTGCCACATTCTACGCAGCGTTTTTGGCCTAGGTTTTTGCTAAAAGAAGTGCCAGAAAAGGTGACTGGAGAGGTGACTGGAAAGGTTCCCATCGAAGTGATGAAAATAAGTTTACTGTGTAAATTATACAATGTAAGATTAACTGGTGATGGCGCTGACGGAGATTAACAATGCCAAGAAAACCACTGACTGATATTGATATCGAACGTTTTCGCGTTAACTTTTGTGAGGCGGCCTATGCGTTGTATCAGCAGCGAGATTACCATGCGGTAACCATGCGTGGGATCGCTAAAGTATTGGGCTGCAGCCCGATGATGGCCTATCGTTATTTTGAAAATAAAGAACACGTTTTTGCCGCGCTCAGAGCAACACGGTTTGACAGTTTGGCACAAACCCTCGAGGCGGTGCCCGCTACCCGCTCACCCCTGCAGTACCTGAGGAATCTGGGCAAGGCTTATGCAGGTTTTGCCCTCGACCAACCCCATGCTTATCGATTGCTCTACATGATCCCCATGCAAACGCTTATAACCTATCCCGAGGTGGTACGGGCACAGCTCAGAACACAAAATGTGTTGTTCGATGCAACCCGTCAAGCGGTTACATCCGGGGCTCTTAAAGGCGACCCGATAGTG
>JBLHLU010000080.1:0-13685 GCA_047623385.1 Paraglaciecola psychrophila | reverse complement strand
AGTGCCGCTAACGGCTCTGTGCGGTTCACCGCAATAACAACTTAGCTCAGGACCAAATATTCAGACAACTTTTGCAGTTGCATATATTCGAGATACCGTTTGATCACTGCCCCGGCCTCTTCACTGTCGGCGTAGAACATACCCAACAGCAAATACCCGGCGTCTTGGCTCAGCGATTTTACTTTGATATCAAAGGAAGAGTCTGAACTGTCGAAGGGAAAGCGTACTGTGAGATTGGAGGTTTTATCGTTCTCCATCAACACTTTAATATTCTCAAGATCGCAGCTCTGCTTCATTCTGAGCAGACAACCGCCCTCGCTAATATTGATCAACACACCGCGATATTTGGTCTCGCCCAAAACAAAACCCGCCTCTAACACACAGGGGTATCGTACACCGCCGCGCAGTTGCCGAGTCTGAACTTTTTCGGGTAGCGAACTCAGCAGCAACTTAATGCCCTCGCTGTAAACAGTCCGTACTTTGGAGCTAAACGCATAAATATTGCCGTCTACAATCAACCGCATTACCAGTACTGTCTCGGCAGCAAAATACGTCTCCAAGGGGTCTTCAACCTCGGGTAGCTGCGCAACATTGGGCAAAGAAGTCATCAATACCCCACTGTCATAACCAACGACCTTACTGCGGTATTTAAGACCGTCATCGCCGGTAATATGTATCGCCGTGGCAATCGGCATTCTAGCCACCAATTCGCCACGCTCAATAAATGTATCGATACTCATTCCATAAAATCTCTGATTGCTTTGAACCCAATAGATCGCAAGCCAATACAAGCCACCACAATATCTTTAACTAACGGTGTGAATCAACCGAAGTGATAACGAATAGTCTTGTGCTACATGTAAACTGCGCGATCAAGCTCCTAGTTCATCTCTCAAAATAGTACCGCAAAAGGTGAATCTAGGTCAAATTGAAACGAGTTGAATCAGTGCCCACAGCCCGGGCGCGCCGGACTGTGGAAGATAAAACGTTTACCAGGAGTCGTGCTTTTGCGCTTCGGCGCGACCAACAACCATGTGATGCACTTCATCTGGACCATCGGCAAAACGCAAGTGCCGCTGATTGGTATACATACCCGCCAACGGCGTCCACTGTGAAATACCGGTAGCACCGTGTATTTGAATGGCCTGATCGATAATATTACACACCTTCTCAGGTACCATGGCCTTTACCGCACTAACATAGACACGGGCTTCTTTGTTGCCCAACACGTCCATCGCCTTGGCGGCCTGCAATACCATCAAACGACAAGCATCGAGCTCGATACGTGCCCGCGAGATCACCTCGAGGTTTTTCCCTAAGCGAAGTATAGGTTTGCCAAAAGCTATCCTGCTACCGGCGCGCTTAACCATCAACTCCAAGGCTTGCTCGCCCTGACCAATGGAGCGCATGCAGTGGTGGATGCGACCGGGTCCCAAGCGTACCTGTGAAATCTCAAAGCCACGGCCTTCGCCTAACAACAGATTGCTGGCAGGCACACGTACATTGGTGAATTTAATATGCATATGACCACGGGGGGCGTGATCTTCACCAAATACTTGCATGCCTTCGAGTATCTCTACTCCCGGGGTGTCAGTAGGTACCAAGATCTGCGACTGCTGGCGCGAGGGCGCTGCATCTGGGCTGGTCTTAACCATGGTAATCATAATTTTACAGCGCGGATCGCCTGCACCGGAAATATAGAACTTCTCGCCATTGATCACCCATTCATCGCCGTCTAATACCGCCACAGTACCGATGTTTTTGGCATCGGAAGAAGCAACATTGGGCTCAGTCATGGCGTAGGCAGAACGAATTTCACCATTGAGTAGTGGTGTTAACCACTGGTCTTTTTGCTCTTGGGTGCCAACTCTTTCCAATACTTCCATATTGCCAGTGTCCGGCGCACTACAGTTCAGTGATTCCGAGGCCAGTGGGTATTTACCCAACTCGGTAGCAATGTAGGCATAGTCCAAATTGGTTAGACCTTCGCCGACTTCAGAGTCAGGCAGGAAAAAATTCCAAAGTCCAGACTCCTTGGCTTTTTGCTTGGCGCCTTCCAGTAATTCTAACTGTCTGGGGTGCCAGCTCCAGCGGTCTTTTTTACCGTGCTCTAGGGCGCGGAATTCTTCGGTTATCGGCGCTACGTTTTCCGCAATATGTTTCTTAACTGCAAATAGCAACGGCTGTGCTCGCTCTGACATAGCGAGGTTAAACAGGTTTTCATCGGCATTAGCCATGGGTCTTCTCCGTTATTAAGATTCTGGTACTAGTAGTCTGTTATGTTAGCGCCTAAGCCTTGTTCACCGCAGTGAACAGACAGCGTATTATTTGAGGCGATTAACCGCCTGCTCCGACAGATCCAGCATACTGATAATACGATTGAGCATTTCTTCCATATCGATGCCCTCGCTGCTCTTCTGTCCAGCCATATAGCGGGCGTAAACACCGTGCAATATAGCGGCGGACTTCCAGCGATTGAAACCGATGTAATAATCGAGTTGGTCCAAATTGCGGCCAGTGCGCTCGGCGTATCGCGCTGCCAGTTCACTGCGCGGCGGAAACCCTGAAGCCCCGGTACCACTGCTATTTTCGGCGCGCTCTTCTTCGTTTTCGGGCCAGGGGTTGAGTGCATAAGCCAGATCTGCCAGCGGATCACCGAGGGTGGATATTTCCCAATCGACTACTGCTGCAACTTTGCTATCGGCACCGATCAAGCAGTTGTGCAATCCGTAATCGCCGTGCACGACCCTGGCCTTGCCCTGATCGGGCATATTGTCGAGGAAAAACTGTTGCAGCTCATGGGCCCGGGGGTCGTCAAATTTTGCCGGCTCGATCGAGGCATTCCAAGAGCGGTACCAAGTTTTCAACTGCCGGCCAACATAGTTTTCTTTTTTACCCAGCTCACCCAAACCTATTTCGTCGGGGTCCAGCGAGTGTAAATCGGCTAGCGAGTCAAAAAAGGAATAAGCCAAGGTCTCTCTTTTATCCTCGGGAATCCAAGCCTCGGTCTCTTCTTTTAAATACAGTGGACGCCCGTCGATCAGGCCCATAATATAAAACCAAGCACCGGTTACATCGGGACTCTCGCAGAAGCCGATGGCCTCTGGCACAGGCACCGCTGTCGGTCCGAGTGATGAAATAAGCGACCACTCACGGCTCATATCGTGGGCTTTAGGCAATAACACTCCCTGTGGGGGACGGCGAATCACCGCCTGTTTGCCATTGCTATCTTCTATTTGATAAGTCAGGTTGGAGTGTCCGCCCTCTAGTCGGGTCCACTTCAACGGTGGCACTAGGGAACTGACATTTTCGCTAATCCACTGCTCTACCGCTGGGATGTCATAGCCTTCCGCTTGAGACTCACTCATGGTGTTACCTCTACTTGCTATCGATTCTGTATTAATGAAGCGACGGGTTAATGTTGCAACGGTGCCGGGGCTATTTAGCAGCCAGTTCCATTGCTAAAATTTCTGACAGTTCGGTCAACGCCTGAGCAGCTGAAGTCACTTTAATGGTGCGCATACCCATCGCCTTAGCAGGCTTTAGATTAATGCCTAGATCATCTAGAAATACTGCTTCGGTGGGTTCAATGCCCATTTTTTCACAGGCCAGCTGGTAGATTTTCGGGTTGGGCTTTCTAAGACCGACCACACTTGACTCAATCACAAAATCGAACAGCGCCATCACCTCACTGACTCTGGCGGCCTTGACGCTGTCGCTGGCCATACCCGGGCCGGCGCCGGCGCCCTTTACATTGTTGGTAATACAGGCAATACGGTATTTTTGTTTGATCAATACTAGCGCTGCCACCATCTCCTCGCGAATACTACCGGACAACAGTTTCATCACCTCGGCGCCGGCAATACGGTGACCGGCGGCGGCGGTTTCCTCGGCAAAAATAGGGTCAAATTCCGCTAAGCTAACCGCGTTGCTCTCAAACTGCGCCCAAGCGTTCCTGTCTGGATTAGTCGCATTGACCGAGCGAATAAAGTCCTTGGGAATATTATTGTCGGCCTCATAGCGGTTAAATGCCTCAAAGGGACTACTGGTTATCACACCGCCAAAATCCCACAGTACTGCTTTAATCATAACTCTAACTCTATCTGTTTAAGGGTAAGCGCTAATGTCTGTAACTGGGCACTACCAGGCTTCATGCTTTTGTGCCTCGGCACGGCCCACCACCATATGATGAACTTCATCGGGCCCATCGGCCAGCCGCAAACAGCGCTGACTGATGTACATAGCGGGCAATTCGGTCCATTGGGAGACACCGGCAGCACCGTGCATTTGAATGGCTTGGTCGATAATAATACAGGCTTTTTCTGGCACCATAGCCTTCACTGCGCTGACATAGACTCGAGCCTCCTTGTTACCTAATACGTCCATCGCTTTGGCAGCTTGCAGTACCATTAAACGGCAGGCGTCAATCTCGATACGGGCCCGCGATATAACCTCAAGGTTTTTACCCAAACGCAAAATAGGCTTACCAAAGGCGATTCGGCTACCGGCGCGTTTAACCATCAGTTCCAACGCTTTCTCCGCAGAACCAATGGAGCGCATGCAGTGATGAATACGGCCGGGGCCAAGGCGCACTTGAGATATCTCGAAACCGCGTCCCTCTCCTAACAACATATTCGATTTGGGTACCCGCACATTGGTAAATCGTATGTGCATATGACCGTGGGGAGCGTCCTCGTCACCAAATACCTGCATACCCTCTAGAATTTCAACGCCTGGGGCATCTACCGGTACCAAAATTTGTGACTGCTGCCGAGAAGGTGCTGCGTCGGGACTGGTTTTTACCATGGTAATCAAAATTTTACAGCGCGGATCACCGGCGCCAGAAATATAGAACTTCTCGCCATTGATGACCCATTCGTCGCCGTCTAACACCGCTTCTGTGCCGATATTTTTTGCATCTGAGGAGGCGCGATTAGGTTCGGTCATGGCATAAGCCGAGCGGATTTCACCATTAAGTAACGGTGTTAGCCATTGGTCTTTTTGTTCTTGGGTACCGACGCGCTCCAGTACTTCCATATTGCCAGTATCAGGGGCACTGCAATTGAGCGTTTCCGAGGCCAGTGGGTTTTTTCCCAACTCTGCAGCAATATAGGCATAGTCTAGATTCTTCAATCCCTCACCCGTTTCAGCATCGGGTAAAAAGAAGTTCCACAAACCAGACTCTTTGGCTTTTTTCTTAGCGGCATCCAGCAACTCGAGTTGTCGTGGATGATGGGTCCAGGGGTCGGTTTTACCTTTATCTAAAGCATAAAACTCTTCGACTATGGGGTCGACGTTCTCGGCAATATGTTTTTTAACAGCAAATAACAGTGGCTGTGCCTTTTCCGACATAGCCAGATTAAATAGACTTTCTGAGTTATCAGGCATAGGGCTTCCCTAATAGTTTAATGATGAAGTGTGAGTAATAGCTAAACCTGGTCAAACTGCTGAAATGATTCACTAGGTTTAGATACTGGCAGCACTGAATCGCTGTCAGAGCGTTTGACAACCAGTGCATTATTATTAAAACAAAGGTTGGGTGTATCCATTGATGCACCCAACCAAAGTAGTATTAGCTTCAATACCCGCCGGCTATAAACTGAGCCTGCGCAGATCAAAGCTCAAACAAACGCTACCAAACACCGTGCTTTTGAGCTTCGGCACGGCCAACAACCATGTGGTGAACTTCATCAGGACCGTCCGCCAGTCTCAGCGTGCGCTGACCGGTATACATACCCGCCAAAGGTGTCCACTGAGAAATACCAGCAGCACCGTGCATCTGTATTGCTTGGTCAATAATGATACAGACCTTCTCGGGAACCATCGCTTTGATCGCACTTACGTAGACTCGAGCTTCTTTATTGCCCAGCACGTCCATCGCTTTAGCAGCCTGCAATACCATTAGGCGACAGGCATCGATTTCGATACGAGCGCGCGAGATAACTTCCAAGTTTTTACCCAAACGCAAGATAGGCTTACCAAAGGCAATCCGGCTGCCGGCACGTTTAACCATCAATTCCAACGCTTTTTCGGCCTGACCGATAGAGCGCATGCAGTGGTGTATACGACCAGGTCCCAAACGCACCTGTGAAATTTCAAAGCCACGACCTTCACCCAATAACATATTGGCCTTAGGTACACGTACATTTCTAAATTTGATATGCATATGACCGTGGGGTGCGTCGTCGTGGTTAAACACCTTCATACCTTCAACAATCTCGACCCCAGGGGCGTCGATAGGTACCAGAATCTGCGACTGCTGACGTGAAGGCGCCGCGTCAGGACTGGTCTTAACCATGGTAATCATTACTTTACAGCGTGGATCGCCAGCACCGGAGATATAGAACTTATCGCCGTTGATAACCCACTCATCGCCTTCCAGAACCGCTGAACAACCGATGTTTTTAGCATCGGAGGAAGCCCGATCAGGCTCAGTCATAGCGAAGGCTGAACGAATTTCACCATTTAACAAAGGCGTTAGCCACTCGTCTTTTTGTGCCTGCGTACCGACCCGCTCGAGTACTTCCATATTACCGGTATCGGGAGCACTACAATTTAACGTTTCTGAGGCTAGTGGATTGGCGCCCAATTCGCGAGCAATATAGGCGTAGTCTAGGTTTGACAAGCCTTCACCCGTTTCTGCATCGGGGAGAAAGAAGTTCCACAGACCAGACTCTTTAGCCTTGGTCTTGGCGCCTTCCAACAATTCCAACTGACGGGGGTGCCAAGACCAACGGTCTTCTTTTTCATCGTCCAGAGCGAAAAACTCTTCGGTAATGGGGGCAACATTTTCTTCAATGTGTTTTCTAACTGCAAATAGTAAAGGCTGCGCTTTTTCCGACATTGTCAGATCAAACAAGTTTTGACTATTATCTGCCATGCGTTCTCTCTCCGAGATTAATTATGTGGGCGGTTAATCTACAATAATATGCCGTATTTTGCCATTTGTTTTACTTGAAGCAGGTCAAATATCCGGCTTTATTTAATTAACAATCGGCAACGCAAGCTGCCGGCTCAGTAGCAGTCAAGGCTACTGAGCCCTGTGGCTACCGATGCTCGGCCCTGCTTTGTGCATAGGGATTATTATAAGAATTCTTTCAGCAAGCCCATAAAATAATCTAGCTGATCGTGGTGTACCCAGTGGCCGGCGTTATCAACATTCACTGTTCTGACGTTATTGAATAGTTCGGCCCGACCATCGATCGCTGGATCAGACGCCCAACTCTCGGTGCCACGCACCAGTAGTGTTGGACAAGTGATTTTTCCATGTAACGACAGCGTATCGGCACTACTCATACCGGTAGCGGGAAAGGCCCGCACGTAATTGTCAAACTTCCAACTGTAACTACCGTCTTCGTTCTGGTTGATGCCGTGTACGGTTAAATGGTGGGCTTGATCCATCGACAGATGCGGATTCGCCTCTTTCATGCGCTGCGCTGCCTCCTCTAAATTCGGGTAGCGCCGGGCCTGCCAACCCGACAATTTACGCATTTTATTGACCCAGCCACGCAGACCCTGAGCCACCTCAATCTGCTCGCGCTTTTTCAGCATCTCCGGTGACGGACCCACCCCCTCAATAGCGACCAGTTTATCGACTTTTTCTGGGTAAATACCGGCATAGCGCAGCGAGATACCACCGCCCATTGAATGCGACACTATACGCAGTGGCGCGAGGTCTAACTGATGGATTAACTGGGCAATATCGTAGACATAGTCCATGGTGGTATAGGTGCCACCGGCAATCCACTGACTATCGCCGTGGCCGCGTAGATCCGGGGCAATGACATGGTAGTCCTTGCACAGTTCACGGGCGACCCAATCCCAATTGCGACAGTGATCCCGGCCGCCGTGCACCAGCAGCAACGGTGGCGCCTCTGGGTTGCCCCAGTCCACGTAGTGCAAGCGCAAGCGCTGGGAAAAATAGGTATGTGAGGTGGGGCCTAGCAGCGGGTCCATAATAACTCCATTACCCGGGCATGCTGTGCCCGGTTTGTTGTATTCCATGCCCTTAGTGGGCGAGTACCGATTTTAAGTCATAGCTGGCGCCCTTAAACTCGCCAAACAGCTCACTCACTTGTGGATGAAGCACCGGTTTACCGGTTTCATCGCTCAGCAAATTCTGCTCTGAGACATAGGCCACATAAGAACTTTCATCATTTTCTGCGAGCAAATGGTAATAGGGCTGATCTTTTTTTGGGCGGACTTCCTCGGGAATAGACAGCCACCATTCTTCACTGTTGTTAAAGGTGGGGTCAACATCAAATATAACGCCTCTGAAAGGGAAGTGGCGGTGGCGAACAACTTGCCCCATTTTAAATTTTGCTTCCCGCTCTAGCATGGGAATAACCCTCTTAATGGCGTCGGCGATAGGATCGACAACAAGCCTAGAGCTTGATTATAAACGTCGTGGAGACCAAAACACCAACAATTGCCCAATACCTCCGAGCCACGACACCCATTGTTTGCTCTGTAGCCCACTTAGTGAGAAAATGGCAGTCTTTATGCAAACAGATTTACCCTGTCAGACCCTTAACAACTAGACAAAGCCTTCGCAACAGCGGATGTCATCGAACGCTAAATCTTAGGGGCCTTATTAACCACCAGCGTAGATCTTTTTTTGATCTTACTTATGGCTGCTCGAGCCATCGACCGCCAAGGACCTAATCATGCCCAGTTACAAAGCCCCCGTAGACGATTTTAAGTTTCTTCTCAAAGACGTACTGCAGGTACTAGAACATGGTGACTTGCCCGGCTTTGACGTCCTCGACGACGAACTGATCGACCAGATACTAGAAAATGGCGCCAAGTTCTTCGAAGAAGTCTGGGCACCGCTGAATATTATCGGCGACGATCAGGGTTGCACCCTAGAAAATGGTGTTGTGCGCACCCCTGACGGTTTTAAACAGGCCTTTCAACAAGCTTCTGAGGGCGGTTGGAATTCGCTGTCCATTCCCGAGGCCTTTGGCGGCGCTGGCTTACCGAGCATTATCTCCTCTTGTATTAGTGAAATGGGCAATAGCGCCAACCAGTCACTGGCGATGTATGGCGGCCTCAGCAGTGCAGCATTGATGTCACTGATGTATCTGGGCAACGACTTCCAAAAAAGCGTTATCGTGCCCAAGTTAGTATCCGGCGAGTGGACTGGCACCATGAACCTGACCGAACCCCACTGTGGCACCGACCTGAAACTGATGAATACCCGGGCCGAGCCCCAAGACGACGGTACTTTCCTTATCAGCGGCACCAAAATTTTTATTAGCGGTGGCGACCACGACATGACCGACAATATCATTCATATGGTGATAGCCAAGGCCCCCAATGAACAGGGCAAGCTGGAAAACAGCCTAGCTACTGTTAACTTTTTTATGGTGCCTAAGTTCCTGATCAATGAAGACGGCTCACTGGGCGCACGCAACGGTGTCACCACCGGTAGTATTGAAAAGAAAATGGGCATTAAGGGCAACGCCACTTGTCTACTTAACTACGACAATGCCGTGGCTTATAAGGTACCCGAGAGTCAAGCTCCCGCCGCCGGCGAGAAGAAGTCCTCCGCTTCTGGCATGGCCGGTATGTTTCTAATGATGAATGGAGCCCGCATGGGCGTGGGCATGCAAGGTTATTCTCAGGCCGAAGTAGCGGTTCAAAATGCAGCGGCCTATGCCAACGATAGACTGCAAGGGCGCTCGCTTTCCGGGACTAAAAACCCCGAAGGCCACGCCGACCCGATTATTGTGTTCCCCGATGTGCGCCGTATGTTAATGATGGGACGATCCTTCGCTGAGGGCGGTAGAGCCTGGCTGATGTGGCTGTCATTTCTCGGCACTAGTGCCAGCAAACTGCCCACCGAGGAAGAAAAAAAGCAGGTCGATGAAATCAGTAACTTGCTAACGCCAGTGATCAAAGGCTACCTGACCGATATGGGATTTATCTCAACCAATGCAGCAATGCAGTGTTTTGGCGGCCACGGTTTTATCAAAGAGCACGGTATGGAGCAGTTTGTTCGCGACAGCCGTATCAACCAAATCTACGAAGGCGCTAATGGCGTGCAGGCGCTGGATTTGGTCGGACGTAAACTATTCGCCAATGGCATGGTCGGCACCAACGCCTATTACGCCATGATCGACAGCGAAATTGCCGGTGCCAAGGCCACACCAGAGCTGGCAGTAATGTCTGCAGCACTGGAGCGCAGCATGAGTCGCCTGCGTGAAGCCACTAGCTGGATTGCAGAGAATGCCCTCGCCGATCGCGAGCAAGCAGGCGCTGCTTCCTACGATTTCATGACCATGTTCGGCGCTATATCGCTGGGATTTATGTGGCTCAAGATGATGAAAATTGCCCAAGCCAAGCTCGATGCCGGTACCGGCAATACGCAGTTTCTTAATAATAAGATGGCCCACGGCAACTTTTGGGCGCAAAAAATGCTACCCGATACCTCTGCCCTGCTGGAAAAAATTCAGTCCGGTGGCGACGTGTTAATGGCGATGGAAGCCAGCAGTTTCTAATCCGCTAAACTCGATAGCTATAAGACAACTGAGCAAACCCTGCTCCGCTTAACCGCGACAGCAGGGTGTTAAAGCACCCATAGCGCAAGCTGCGAGTGACTTCTATTTACCCGGCTCAGCGCCGGCGTCAGCATCATCGATATTATCGCTATCGCTCTTACCGGACCTGGTTTTATTGATCAGCTTATTCAAATAGGCGTCGATGGACACTTTGGCACCGGCAGTAAGACCGCCCTTGCACTGCCCGTCTTTCAATAACTTTTCAACTTGGGCAAACAGCCGATCGACGTTAAGATCTTCATCTGCTCGCCGCTCTTCCCACTCATTAGGCAGACCAAACAAGTTTATCCAGCGGTCTGTTTTATGACCAAATTCCATTAATCGATGAAATAGCCCGCGCTGTTTGCCCTGTAGCAAATCGATAGCAATAAACACTATAGCAACCGGGCTCAGCAGTAAGTCCCTAACCGCATCGAGGCCCAATTTGACTTGGAACTTGAGTCCGTCGCGCAGCAGTAACCACTGTGATCGGTTCGGTTTTTTCATTATTATTATCCTCTTACTCGGCACCGGAAAATAGCCCTAGCCTGCGGCTAAGCCCTGCTGCAACGGGTTCTACATCCTATTTAGCTTAGAGAAAGCCCCCGCTGAAAGCAACCGAGATACCGCGGTAAAATCTACCCACAGCCAGTGACTTCATTGCCCATTGTTAATGCGTTTTCCTGCCTATTCGTTGATTTCTGATCAAGGGCGAGTATGCTTAAGAAATAATTACTATAAGGAGCACAGCAACATGAAGAACATGGCACTGATGCTGGGCCTGAGTTTGGCGCTACCCGCGCTGGCCCTGAGCCCCAACCAAGTTGTAGAAAATTTCGAATTGCTTGATCACACCGGCACTGCCCACGAATTATATTATCTGTCTGACGCCAAAGCTGTGGTATTTATGGTGCAGGACAACCAGTGCGCTGCGATCAAGCAGGCCCTGCCAGAGCTGAAGGCTCTGCGCGACGCCTATCAACAGCAGGGAGTCGAGTTTCGCATGATTAACTCCAGCCTAGCTGACAACCGCACTAACATAGCTGCGCAAGCTGACCAACTCGGTATCGATATGCCGATTCTCATTGACGATACGCAGATTATCGGTGAATCACTGGGGCTGAGGCGCGCTGGCGAATTATTTGTTGTCGACCCCAAAACCTGGACAGTAGCTTACAGCGGCCCCACTAGCGACGGGCAAAGCCAGTACCTCAGTGATGCGCTAGCCAGCATGATCGCGGGCACAGCGATCAAGATCAGCCAGGCCGAGGTCGCCGGTTGTGACCTTGAATTGGCAGGTAACAGCACCGAGCAGCGCCAAGCTCATCGGCAGATTTCCTATACTGACACTATTGCCCCGATGATTCGCGACAACTGTGTAACCTGCCATCGGGCTGGTGGTATGGGCCCCTTCGCGATGACCGACTACAATATTATTCGCGGTTTTTCACCGATGATCCGGGAAGTTATTCGCACTAAGCGCATGCCACCTTGGCATGCGGACCCCCACTTCGGCGAGTTTTCCAACGACCGCTCACTGTCTACCCAACAAATTCAAGACATGGTGCACTGGATAGAGGCGGGCTCGCCCCGTGGCGAAGGTCCAGACATACTGGCACAGGACAATCGAATATGGCCCAAATTCGCCCTCGGCGATCCCGACTTTGTTATCGACATTCCAGCTACCGAGGTACCCGCCACCGGCGTAGTCGACTACCAGTATAAAATGGTAGACAACCCCTTGGACAAAGATGTTTGGGTAGCCGCTACCGAGGTCATTCCCGGTGACAACAAGGCCCTGCACCACGTTATTGGTATGTATGGCATCGAAAACAAGAATCCTAATGCCAAGCGCAAGTTTATGCCCATGGGCGGTATGGGTGGCTACGCACCGGGCACCGATGCTGAACTCTACCCCGATGGCTCGGGAAAGTTCTTGCCCAAGACGGCAAAATTCTCCTTTCAAATGCACTATACCAGCTACGGTAAAAAAACCGTCGACAATACTCAAGTCGGGGTATGGCTACATCAGGAAAAGCCCAAAAATATTATGCAGGGCCGGTTTATCGCCAATACGAATATTCATATTCCGCCCAATACCAAGCGCCACACAGAAACCAAAGAGTTCACCTTTACCCGCGAAGCGCTGCTTTACAGCCTACTGCCCCACTCTCATTTCCGTGGCATAGCCTCAGACTTTATTGCCAAATACCCAGACGGTCGTGAAGAAATGCTACTGTCGGTACCTAACTACGACTTCAACTGGCAGACCGACTACAGCTTTAAAGAGCCTAAGGTGATGCCAGCGGGTACCACCATCTTGCATTCGACCACCTATGACAACTCCAGCCAAAATCCCTCAAATCCCGATTCAAGCATCGATATATACTGGGGTGAACAGACCTTTGAAGAGATGTTATTTGCCTCTTTTAGCTTCCGCTATTTAGATAAAGACAATGATCGCGCTACCGTTGCACAATCTGGCGGCGACTGATATTCGCTACCGGTAATACTCAACCCCGGGCTAGCTCGGGTTTTTTTGTCCGCAATTTACGTCGACTTACCACGCGCCAAGTCGCTGTGCGCGCAGGGCGATAAGCGCTGCCTAGAATCGGCGGCTGTTGCGCTGAGCTAATAAATAACACGGCCAACCGTATTGTTTAAAAGGCCCCTTATTAACTACTATTTCGTCGTTAACAATAAAGGCCAGCTTCTAGATAGAGCCAACACTTGTGCTATTACAAAATCAAAGGGAAATAGTGCCGCCGCTGGTATTTGGTGCTTTTATCGGCAAAAAACTTAACCGCTTTACTCGAGCGCGATTATTAACAACGCAGTTCACTGTAGCGTAATCGGCTTTAGTGTCTGGGCCTGGGCTGTCTAAATTGATGGTATCTAGATGCAGTATTTGCAATTGACTTAAGCGCGCCTTGGGCATATCAACAGTGCTGTTCAAGGATACATTCACTTTTTTATCGCTTTTTTCAAGATGAATTTGCAGTGCATCCATACATGCGTTGACGCCAGCTTCAAAAGACGCGGCTTGCACCGCAGTGGTAACAATAGAGCTTGAAATAATGCAGCTGATTAAAAAGGCTTTTTTACTGTTCATGATAGATTTCCTGTGGGAGTTAAGAACAGCTC
>JBLHLU010000079.1:0-13747 GCA_047623385.1 Paraglaciecola psychrophila | reverse complement strand
CCGCGCACCAATGCGTCGCTGGCACTGAGCCAGTAGGCGCCGCACATAGACAAATAATAGTCGTTTTTGCGGCCGTAACTGACGTTGGGAGTAGTGGGGTTGAAGCCTCCAGCGGGCTCGGTAATAATTTTTTTAAGCGCGAATAACCAGTTGCTTGCAAGGGCAAAAGTATTGACAGCGGGGCGACACTCACTGCCATTGTCGGCCCAGATACGAATGGTTTGTGCGTACTCAACACCGCCAATCGCTCGATCTAGCAGATTGCGATCGATGGCAAAGTCTATTGAATTACCTTTGTGGGCCAACACGGTACCACTGACAATCAAGTCGGCTTGACTACTGACCTGGCTAAAAGAACCCTGCCAAATGCACTGGCAGGCTGGCGCGGGCTGGGCCTGGGCCGGCGCATAGACCCCGCCGAGCAGCGCCAGAACCAGCGCAGCGTAAAATGTAGCTAGTCGTTTAAAAGGGGTAAAGGTCACCGATAAAAGCCCCGTCAGTGGTTAGCTCGGCCTGCACGGTGACACGCCCCGGCAAGACCCAAAAGACAATAATGACAACTACTATTTTGCCCATCGGTAATCCTCAGCAATCGGAATCATTATGGGGTGAGGGTGGTTTAGCCCTGCAGCAGTTTGGCCACGTCCTTGGCAAAATAGCTGAGGATGCCATCGGCCCCGGCGCGCTTAAAGGCTATCAGTGACTCCAACATCACCGCGTCTTTTTCCAGCCAGCCCTGTTGGAAAGCGGCTACATGCATGGCGTATTCGCCGCTGACTTGGTATACAAAAGTGGGTACGGCGAGCTCGTCCTTGACCCTTCGCACAATATCGAGATAGGGCATGCCCGGCTTAATCATAATCATATCGGCGCCTTCGGCCAGATCCAGCGCGCATTCGTGCAGCGCCTCGTCGCTGTTGGCGGGGTCCATTTGGTAGCTTTTTTTGTCGGCACCCTTGAGGTTGCCGGCGGAGCCGACGGCGTCGCGAAATGGTCCGTAATAACTGGAGGCGTATTTAGCCGAGTAGGCCAAAATCTTACAGTTGACCTGGCCGTCGCCTTCCAGCGCCGCTCTGATAGCGCCGATGCGACCGTCCATCATATCCGAGGGCGCTACTATATCGACACCCGCTTGAGCGTGGGACAGGGCCTGCTTGATCAGGGTTTCGGTGGTGCGGTCGTTGAGTACATAGCCGTTCTGGTCGAGTATGCCGTCTTGTCCGTGAATGGTAAAAGGGTCTAGGGCGACGTCGGTAATCACGCCGAGCTGCGGCACTGCATCCTTGATTGCACTGACCGCGCGCTGTGCCAAGCCATCGGGACTATAGGCCTGCTCAGCAAATTCTGATTTTGCGCTAGCCGGGGTGACCGGGAACAGGGCGATCGCTGGCACCCCCAAACTGGCTAGCAACTTGGCTTCGACCACTAGCAGATCAATGCTGAGGCGCTCAATGCCGGGCATTGAGGCAATTGGCTCGCGCAGGCCGCTGCCCTCGATAACAAATACCGGATAGATCAGGTCGTCCGGGGTCAGTGTATTTTCCCGCATCATGCGACGGGAAAAATCATTGGCGCGCATTCTGCGCATGCGGGTATTGGGGAAGGCACCCCAGTGTAATGACTTAGGCATAGCCTGACTCTCTCAATGAGTGGATTGTTCGCGGGTAGCTACAGGAGATAATAGGGTGCATAGGTAGCTACTCATGTAGCTACCTATGCACCGACCCCTGTAGCTACGCATATACCTTTGGTTAGAGTGTAGCAAATACCCGTTTTGCCGCTTCTATGGTTTGCTGTATATGGCTTTCGGTATGAGCTGCAGACATAAATCCAGCCTCGTAGGCGGCCGGTGCCAGATAGACCCCCTGCGCCAACATACCGTGGAAAAACCGACTGAAACGCTCGGTATTACAGGCCATTACCTGCTCAAAACTGCTAACACGGTCACCGGGAGTAAAGTTGTCATCGACAAAAAAGACTCCGAACATTGAGCCGGCGTGGTTGGTGGTAAAGGGGATGCCCGCCGCAACGGCAGCTTGTTCTAGGCCCTCTACTAGCGCAGTGGTTTTGGCAAACAGTGATTCATAGAAGCCCGGCGCAGTAAGCGCCTGCAATTGAGCCAAACCCGCCGCCATAGCGATGGGGTTCCCCGACAGGGTACCGGCTTGATAGATCGGCCCCAGCGGTGCGATTTGCTCCATTATTTCGCGCTTGCCACCGAAGGCACCGACTGGCATGCCACCACCGATAACTTTACCCAAGGTGGTGATGTCAGCCTCGATACCATAAAAGCCCTGGGCGCCGGCCAAGCCGAAGCGAAACCCGGTCATCACTTCGTCGAGAATAAATAGGCTGCCGTACTGGCTACACTGTTCTCTAATGGTCTCTAAAAAGCCCGGCAGCGGCGGCACACAGTTCATATTGCCCGCTACCGGCTCGACAATAACGCCGGCAATTTGTTCGCCCATCTGGCTGAAGAGTTCTTTAACGCCGGCGCTGTCGTTGTAGCTAATGGTAATGGTGTCGGCGGCCAAAGCAGCGGGAACGCCGGGGGAGCTGGGCACGCCTAGAGTCAGGGCACCGGATCCCGCCTTAATTAATAACGAGTCGCTGTGGCCGTGATAACAACCTTCAAATTTGACGATTTTGTCGCGACCGGTATAACCGCGCGCCAGACGCAGAGCGCTCATGGTCGCCTCTGTGCCGGAGCTGACCATGCGTATCAGATCCATATTGGGCATGATGTCGCAGACAGTTTTGGCTAGTTCAGTCTCGATGGCGGTCGGTGCGCCAAAACTGAGCCCCGATTTTAGCTTTTCTTGTACCGCGGCGAGAATAGTGGGGTGGTTGTGACCCAATATCATCGGTCCCCAGGACAACACATAATCGATATAGCGGTTGTCCTCGCAATCGTAGATATACGGACCCGCCGCACGATCGATAAATACCGGCGTACCGCCGACTGCGCGAAAGGCTCGCACCGGTGAATTGACCCCGCCGGGGATATAGCGTTTGGCTTGCTCGAACAGCTCTGCAGATGTGCTCATAAAATTTCCGGTGGTGGATAAAGGGTTTGCGGTCGACTCAATAGTCAAGCGCCGCGCCGAGAAGGTCTATTATCAGGGCTTAGGATAATTCAGGGAAGAAAAAACTGACGCTAATTGAATTTACGCCTTGCTAGGCGGTTACCCAAAACGGCATTGATCGGCCCCATTAAAAAGGCTTCACTACCACTAGAATAACTACTGCAAACAGTATAAACACCGGTAATTCGTTGAACCAGCGAAAATACACATGACTGTGTTCACTAAGTCCCTCGCGCAGTTGCACAATATGACGGCCGCAGGCCAAGTGGTAAATAGTCAGTGCCAGTACCAGCGCGAGCTTGGCATAAAACCATTTGGCCTGACTGTAATAGGACCAGTTGTAGCTCACCAGCCAGAGGCCAAAGCCGTAGGTCATGACCACAAATACGGTCATAAAGCGGTACAGTTTATGCTCCATTTGTGCCAGCTGATCACGGGTGACTTGATGTTCCGCCATCGCGTGGTTGACGAATAGTCGCGGCAGGTAAAAAACGCCAGAAAACCAGCAGACAACGGCGATGATATGAAAGGCTTTGATCCAAAGCATGGCGGTGATGAGCTCCAGTGAAGATTAATAGTGGTTGCCAGTGATGTCAGTAGCGGCCGCCACATTTATTGCAGTGGTGTGGCTTGTTGCTGTTGTAATGTGGTCGGTTATTTTTGCGGTGTAGAATGGTGCCGCTCGATATCTTCTCGAGTGACGATACCACGGTCGGGGTAGCGTCCAGAGACATAGCCAGCAATATAAACGGCTGTTGTTTGTTGTTTGGTCATGGTGGCGAGAGCTTCGCGCAAGGTGGCCTGAATATGCAAGGTCGTTATCGGTTGAGATGCGCTACACAGTTCTAATAACGCCAGCGGTTTAGTGTTATCCGAATTCAGTGCTTGCTCTAAATAGGGAGCGAGGTCAGCGCGGTAGATTAGTCTCAAGGCTGCACTTTCGGGCTCGCTCACTACATAGGCTTGATAGGGTTCGGTCAGCAGTAACTGGCATTGCTGTGGACTTGCCAGAGACACAGTAACACAGATATTTCGTTGCATTAGGGTGGCGACACCGGTGCGCTGCAAGGCTAGGCTGTTGGGGTCGGTGGGCAGTGCCAATTGTAAGTAGTTGATTACGGTTTGGTGGGCTGAGCGCTGCTTAAAAATTTCGCTATTGGTGATTGAAGCAATGGTGATGGCTAGCATGCCGGGAAAGATAATCGCCGGGTTGTGGGTGAGTTCCAGCAGTGTCATTAGCGCCGCGAGGGGGGCGTTTAGCACCGCACCCATCATTGCCCCCATTCCCAACATGACATAAAAACTGCCCCCGCTGGCCAATTCTGGGAACATGCTTGCGCCCAGTGTTGCCATTACCGCGCCGATACAGGCGCCGATTAACAGGCAGGGACCAATCAGGCCGATCGGCATGCCCAGACCGCTACTGAGCGCGGAGGCGAGCAATTTAGTAGCGATAAGTGCCAGTAAAATAGGTAGTGCGATATTTCCCGATAAGAGTGCGTTGAGTGTATCGTACCCAGTTCCCAGAATTTGTGGTACCAGCAGCGCGCAGCAGCCGGTGACAAATCCCGCCAGCGCCATACGTTGTAACACCGGGCGCGCCGACAAACGCATGGCCAGTTTGATGATGACAATGAACAGCGCCGCGCAAGCGCCGATCAATAAACCTAACAGCGCAATGTAGGGTAGTTCCCACAGCGAGCTCATCTGCACGGAGGGGATCACAAAGATGGCGCCAGCGCCATAGACTGCACGGGTGACAGCAGTGGCAGTAATTGTCGCTAAGATAACCGGGGTAAAGCCGGCGATCGAATACTCCATCATGACCACTTCCATAGCAAAAATAACACCGGCGATCGGAGTGTTAAAAGAGGCGGCTATGGCGGCGGCGGTACCGCAACCGACCAGTACTCGAATGCTATTGTTGGGTAGTTTCAGAGCTTGGCCGACAACGCTGCTGCCGGCGGCGCCTAAGTGCACAGCGGGTCCCTCGCGGCCGCCAGATTGGCCGGTGCCAAGCGCAAAGGCGCCGGCAAAAAACTGCACCACCGCGTTTTTTGCCGGCAGATGACCATCGTCAGCATGCAGGTGAGTAATGACATGGGTGACACCGGTGCGCAGGGTGTCTTGGTGCAGTGTGCGAAAGATCAGCCCCAGTACAAGTGCGCCGGTAAAGGGTAGCGCAAAGTACATCCAGCGCGGCAATGATTCGAAACCCTCGGGGTCGCCATTGGGCAGCCACTGGCCGGCGGGCCATTCGATCAGGAATCGAAAGGCTATGCAGACCAGTCCGGTGCCGAGACCTGCCAATACCCCGAGCACTGAAAAATGGATCAGCGAATCATTGTTAGCCAGACGCCGTCGAAAGCTGTGTAACCAAGAGTGGATCACTGGCGGTGGGGCGGCGCAAAAAGGTGATCTGTCAGCGAAATAATACAGGTTCCTTACGGTTTATAATTACCTAGTGTTTTAATTCATTTATTATAGATGCTGTGAGTCGCCTAGCACCTGGTCGGTTATGAGGTTGCAATAGTAAGTCGACTGGCGGTCTATTGAAAGGCTTGGGGGCGGTAATTGACGCCGCTTTGTCGTTGTTGTTAAGCAGTTAGATGGGAAAAACAGGTGATTAAAGTAGGTATTGTTGGCGGTACCGGTTATACCGGTGTCGAGTTGTTGCGCATGCTGGTGAGCCACCCTGACACTGAGGTGGTGGCGATTACCTCGCGCGCTGAGGCCGGATTGCGGGTCGATGAACTGTATCCGAGTCTGCGTGGCTATCTTAATATTCGCTTTTCACCACCTGATGTCGAAGTGTTAGCGCGCTGCGATGTGGTGTTTTTTGCCACGCCGCATAATGTTGCGATGAATATGATGCCGGCACTGCTGGATCTGGACACCCGGGTGATTGATCTGTCCGCTGACTTTAGACTTCGCGACGCCCAGTTGTGGTCGCAGTGGTACGGTGAGCCCCACGCTTGTCCGCAGTTGTTGCCGGAGGCGGTCTATGGGCTTCCAGAATTTAATCGCGCAGCCATCGCCGAAGCACAGTTAGTGGCTTGTCCGGGCTGTTATCCAACCTCGGTACAATTGGGATATCTGCCGCTGATTGAAAATCAATTAGTCGACAATCAGCGTTTGATTGCCAATGCAGTCAGTGGTGTTAGCGGTGCTGGCCGCCAGGCTAAAATTGACAATCTCTACGCCGAGGTCAGCGATAGTTTTAAGGCCTACGGGATTCCCGGGCACCGTCATCTGCCTGAGATAGAACAGGGTTTGTGCGATATTGGTGGGGTGCCGGTCAATGTCACCTTCACGCCGCACTTAGTGCCGATGGTCCGTGGTATGCACTCGACACTTTACGCAGAATTGATAGACCCTGCGATTTCGCTGCAAGAATTGCAAAATTTATACGAGGAGCGCTATGCCGATGAGCCCTTTGTCGACGTACTCCCACCGGGCAGTCACCCGCAAACCCGCAGTGTCAAAGGTGCCAATACTTGCCGTTTGGCGATCCATCGGCCCCAAGATCGCGACACTCTGGTGGTGCTTTCGGTGATCGACAACTTAGTTAAAGGCGCCTCTGGGCAGGCCATTCAAAATATGAACATCATGTTGGGTCTCGATGAGCGGGCGGGCCTTAATACGCTTGCGCTGCTACCCTAACCCGGTGTTGGCTGGGAGCGTTATTCGCTGTGTTTGTGGGCTCAATACCGAGGAGGTGCTGCGGTGACCGTACAGGGAAGTGAGCAGTACCGATCGGTAGTGGTCAAGGCGCGGCCGGTCAAACGCTTGCGCGATATGCTAGCGCTGCTGTTGTTATTGGTGCTGGTGGCAGCTTCTGCCTATTGGTTGGGGGGTGCTGACACTGCATCGGACAATCGTCAATTGCTCGAAGAGCGCGATCGTGCGGTTCAGCAGTTGGCTGCAATGAGCTCAAAATATCGCGGTGCCAGCCAGGGTTTGACCAACTCGACAGTGGGCGCAGAGATAGATCGTCAGGCGCTTGAAAATGTGCGTGGTACGGTGCGCGAACACCGGCAAACGATTGCCGAGCGCAACGAGGAAATTAGTTTTTACAAGGGGCTGATGTCGCCCACTGACCGCGAGCGAGGTCTGGGTATCCGCAGTTGGGAGCTGTACAGTAGCGCTGATCCACGGCGTTTCCAATTTAAGCTGATTCTCCAGCAATTGGCAGTAAAACATCGACTACTGCGCGGCAACGTCGCGGTTGAGTTGGTGGGAACGCTGGAGGGGGAGGTTAAAAAACTGTCATTGCATAGGGTGTCGGCGCAAATCAAGGAGCAGCAGATTGACTTACGGTTCAAATATTTCCAATATGTTGAAGGTGAACTGGAGCTTCCGGTCGGTTTTGTGCCGGAGCGCGTCGATATCGTTGCCACAGCCAGCAAGCCGAAGGCGGTGCAGGTGGAAAAACAATTTGGCTGGTTAAGTCAGCGCTAAACGCTAGTATATAACGGCCGCCAATAGTGGTCACTGATAACAGTAGCCTATAATCACAGCTGCGAACACCGCCACAATGGAGCTAAACAATGGCATTTCAAAACGGCAACTCGACAACGCTTATCTCTAAGGACACTGAAATTGAGGGCAATATTAGCTTTAGTGGTGACCTCGAGATACAGGGTCTTGTCCGCGGTAGTATCAGCGCCACGCCAGACAGTAATGCCACGGTTCGAGTGGTAGAGGGCGGCTGTGTCGAGGGTGAAATACACGCTCCCAAGGTCATTGTTAACGGCAAGGTTGTGGGCGATATTCACTGTGCCGAGCATGTCGAGTTGGCCGCCAAGGCCACTGTTGACGGCGATGTTTACTACAAACTTATTGAAATGGTGAAAGGCTCGCAGATCAACGGCAAATTATTGTACGCCGGCGCTGAGCAAAAACCCGCAGCGGTGGAGTCACTGGCGGGCAAAAACCAAGCCGCCGGTTAGCTAGTGCTGTCGGCGCCTGCAGTGTTTACGCTGGTGCACAGTTGACGAACTCGCTTAAGTTTTAGGATAATGGCTCGAGGCTATTTTTTTGGTCGGTTCGCCAAGGTAAAAATATATTCACTACAGCATCTAATAGCGTCAGTTACAGCCAGTAACGGCGCGTTTATCGAGGTAAAAACTATGTCAGTTGCAGAGCATACTACACCGCCGGCACTGATTCTTTCAGCACAGGCCGTCGCCAAATTAAAGAGTCTTATCGTTGATGAGGCCAATGACGATCTTAAATTGCGGGTTTTCGTCACTGGCGGCGGTTGCGCCGGATTCTCTTACGGCTTTACCTTCGATGAAATTGTCGATGAGGATGACACGGTGGTGGAAAAAGATGGCGTGGCAGCACTGATTGACCCGATGAGTTTTCAATACTTAGTAGGGGCAGAAGTTGATTATAAGGAGGGTTTGGAAGGCTCTCGTTTTGTTGTGGGTAACCCCAATGCCGAGACTACTTGCGGCTGCGGCTCTTCTTTTTCAGTATAAATTCACCGGCACAGATCGTTAAACCGGGAATATAGCGCCGAGAATAACTTCGCTATGGGCTCCGGTAGCTTGGCGTAAGTTGCCGGGTTTGCCGGCTAAAGTTTGGCTGGCTAGCCAAGCAAAGGCAGCGGCTTCTACCCACTCGGGCGCAATGCCCAGTGGTGCGGTATCGCTTACCGGTATCGATGGTAGCAAAGATTGCAGGCGAGCCATCAGTGCGCCGTTGTAAGCCCCGCCACCACAAATATAAATTTCATCTACAGGTGCCGGCAATTGTTTTACCTCCCGAATAATCGACTGTGCGCTCAGCTCTAGCAGCGTGGCCTGCACGTCGACAGCTGTATACTGCTCGGTAGTGATGCTGGCGTCGGCGAGGATTGAGTTTAACCAGTCGAGGTTAAAGTCTTCCCGGCCAGTACTTTTTGGCAGTGGCTGCGAAAAGTAGGGGTGGCTCAGCAGCGCGGCCAATAGTTCAGGAATGGCGCTACCGGAGGCGCCCCAGTTGCCGTTGGCGTCATAGGCCCGATTCAGCTGTTGTGTTATCCAAGCATCGAGCAAACTATTTCCTGGCCCGGTGTCGAAGCCTAAATAATCGCCATCGCGACCCAGATAAGTAATATTGGCGATGCCACCAATATTAATGATTGCTCGATTATAGTCGGATGAGCCGAAGTGAGCGCGGTGAAAGGCCGGTGCCAGTGGCGCGCCTTGGCCCCCGATCGCGATGTCGCGGCGGCGAAAATCGGCCACGGTGGTTATTTGCGTGCGCTGGGCAATCGTATTGGGATCGCCAATTTGCAGGGTAAAAGGGTGTCGGTAGGCGGGTCGGTGCCGAATAGTTTGGCCGTGGCTACCGATAGCTCGAATGGCTTCGCAGGGCAAGCCCGCTGCTTTTAATAGCGCAATCACTGCGCTGGCAAATTCCTTTCCTAATTCACTGTCCGCCTCACCCATACGGTCGATTTCATTATCTGAAGGCTGGCATAGTTCGATAAGCCGGCGTCTTAGCTGATCGGGAATGGGGTGGTCAAGGCTGGCCAGCAACTCGCAGCCGGTAGCGTCAATTCGCACTAGCGCGGCGTCAATACTGTCCACACTGGTGCCGGACATAAGGCCGATGTAGAGCTCACTGGGTTGATTTTGGTCAATGTTATTGTCGATCATGGCACCTGTCTACAAAGTATTGCTGCGCTGAGACTGGGAGGCAGCGGCGAATTCCTGCTGGTTGTTGTAGGCCGCCAGTTGCATTCGTAGGCCGCTGATTTGCTTGAGGAATTTTGGTTTTTCGGTACTAGCTATACTTTTCGCTTTGGGCAGTTTCTTAATAATGGTGCGGGGGTTACGGTGCACGCCGTTGACTAAAAATTCGTAGTGCAAGTGCGGGCCAGTGGCATAACCGGTGGAGCCAACTGAGCCTATAATCTGCTGTTGTTTGATGCGCTGGCCAGTCTTTACTGAGCGTTTGTGCAGGTGTAAGTATTTGGTCTGGTATTGAGTGCCATGATTGATAAAAACATAGTTGCCGTTGGCTTTGCTGTAGCCGGCCTTGGCAACGCGGCCATCGCCTGCGGCGTATACCGGGGTGCCTCTAGCGGCGGCATAGTCGATTCCCCGGTGGGGTTTGGTGGTCTTGAAAATGGGGTGCAGGCGTTTTAAGTTGAAGCTGGAGCTAATCCGGCGAAAATCTAGCGGTGCCCGCAAAAAGGCCTTGCGCATGCTAATGCCTTCGCCATTAAAGTAGCCGACGCTGCCGTCCTCATACACGTAACGATAAGCGGTAAAGGTCTCACCGCGGTTGCGAAACTGGGCGGCGAGTATGGCGCCGTTGCCGCGTTTAACATCGTCTAAAAAATGTTCTTCATACAACAGGTTAAAACTGTCTCCAGAGCGAACATCGTAGACAAAGTCGACCACGCCGCCAAAAATATTGGCAAACTCCATGATCAGGTTCTGCGATAGCCCTGAATCCTGCGCCGCCATATACAAAGAGGATTTAATAGTCGCGCCGCTGTAGTTGTGGCGAATCTCAGGCTCCCGTTGAACCAGGGTGGAGACAAACTTGTCGCCGTCGCGCTCAAACAGAGTTGAATCCATTTCGCTGCGAATATGTTGCAGCGCCTGCAAGGTGCCGTCGTCATCTATTTGAAAGGCCAGTTTTTGTTTCGGGTATAAATTGAGTAGACTTTTTGAATTGTCGCTATTGCTAATGATGTCGTGAACGGCGGCGGCGGACAAGTTGGCTCGTTGAAAAATCAGTGATAAGTTATCGCCGGGGCCAACGGTAATTTCCAGCGGATCACGCTGACTGATTGTCGCTGTGGGAATCTCTAGCTCAACCACACTTTTTACTTGTAGTTCGAGCGGTTGGCTGGTGCGTTTTACCGCCACAGCGCTAGTTGGTACGGCGCTAGTTGACGATAGCAGCAGAAAGAAAAAGACCACGACGATAGCACCGCCGGCCAGCAGCAGATGTCGGCGCGGAAATTCGGCAAGTGTATGGCTTAAGGGCGGATTGGGCGTTTTTTGGGCGTGGCGCATAATTATACTATTTTCTGTTGGGTGGCGGTTGAGGCTGGCAGCTGCCTCGAGTCGCTGTGGTCATATTGTTATGTAGTGTTTGGATGGTGTTTGGATGGTATCTATATAGTAGCTCTAAATCGCGTTTAGTTGCATAGAGAGCCTAATCATTATAACAAAATATTGAAAAATCAGTAGCATTTGCCGTATTGCCTTTGCTGTTGCTTGCAATTGGAAGTGGTTGTTGTATCTTTCCCGCTCTTTGTTGCGGTGGTTTTATTGAATCAGTGCCGCACTATCATTGTTACATTACGGGATTGAGAAATACCATGTCGACCGACGGAAAAGCATTGCTTGACGATTTGCGGGCGCGGGGTCTGGTCGCTCAGACCACCGCCGATGTAGAACTGGAACAACATTTATCGGCTGGCTGTCGCACCCTCTATTGTGGTTTTGACCCCACCGCGGATAGTCTGCATATCGGTAGTTTGGTGCCGCTGCTGACGTTGCGGCGCTTCCAGTTGGCGGGTCATCGCCCGCTGGCATTGGTCGGCGGGGCGACTGGCCTGATCGGTGATCCCTCTTTCAAAGCGGAAGAACGCAAGTTAAATACGCCGGATGTGGTGGCTAGCTGGTTGGAAAAGCTGGCAGCGCAGGTCGCGCCATTGATTGACTTTGACTGTGGAGACAGCAGCGCCGAGGTGGTAAACAATCTTGACTGGACTGCCGAGATGGATGTACTGACCTTCTTGCGGGATATCGGCAAACATTTTCCGGTAAATCAAATGATAAAAAAGGAGTCGGTCAAGCAGCGCATCGATCGTGACGGCGATGGTATCTCATTTACCGAATTCTCCTATATGATTTTGCAGTCACTGGACTTCTCTGAGTTGTATCGGGCGCAACAATGCACATTGCAAATAGGCGGTTCTGATCAGTGGGGTAACATTACTGGGGGTGTGGAATTAACCCGCCGCCGGGATGGCGGGCAGGTATACGGGCTTACTTTGCCACTAGTTACCAAGGCCGACGGTACCAAATTTGGTAAGACCGAGAGCGGCACTATTTGGCTGGACGCCAATAAAACCTCGCCCTATGCCTTTTACCAATTCTGGCTTAATAGTGCCGATGCGGATGTCTATAAGTTTTTACGCTATTTTACTTTTTTGTCTATTGAAGAGTGTGGGGCGATTGAGCTCAGTGATCGTGAAACACAGGGGCGGCCGCAGGGTCAGAGTGTGCTCGCCGAGCATGTAACCGAGCTAATTCATGGCAAAGAGGGATTGCTGGCGGCGCAGCGTATTACCGCATCGCTGTTTAGTGGCGATCTCGGCGATTTGTCGCGACAGGATTTTGAGCAGTTGTCACTGGACGGTCTTCCCGCTAGTAGTTTGGCAGCTGTAAATCTAGCCGAGACATCGGTGGTACAATTGCTCACTGACTGTGGCATGGCCTCCTCGGGAAAGCAGATTAAAGATGCGCTGGCTAGAAATGCGGTGTTTATTAATGGTGAGCCCATTTCGATCACCGACAATATGGGCGCTGAGTCTTGTTTCGAAGAAGCTAAAGCGCTGCATGGTGAGTTTTTTTTGGTGAAGCTTGGCAAAAAGAAATACCACCTGTTGCTAAAAAGTTAGCCGCGGCTAGCTTGGAAGCTACACAATCGTTGGGTTATCGTCTTTTTATTGGCTGATTAAGCAGCAAATAGCGCGTTCCTTAACCGCTTTGATAATTAATTGTCGATTAGTGACGATAGTAGTTGTGCAGTGAAGCTATCTACGTATAATGCGCGCTCTCTCACCGGGGAACAAGGGTGAGAGACGCAGTCTAGATTGAGCGTTTCTTGAAGTAAAAGAAACCTAAAAAAAGGCTTGCGGTGATGCGAAAGAGCTGTATAATTCGCATCCCTTATCGGGGCTAAGACAATCTCTTCGACCGATAATTTCCATGCAGTATCTCAGCAGTCCTGGCGACGCTGATAGATCTTTAACAACACAAATCAAGTAATTCGTGTGGGTGCTTATTAGTCGATATTGGACATACCATTATCGGTAAATAAGTGGACTCACGAAGTATGTAGCAATATATATTTTGAGAAGAAACGAAATCTACCGAGCCGAGATTTTGGACTGTAAAGCGAGGTAATCGCGTAACAGTCTCCTCTTGTTGTATGTCCTCCGGGGCAGAAAGCAGAGGTAAAAGATTAAACTGAAGAGTTTGATCATGGCTCAGATTGAACGCTGGCGGCAGGCCTTACACATGCAAGTCGAACGTGAAAGCTCTCCGGAGTGAGTAGAGTGGCGGACGGGTGAGTAACGCGTAGGAATCTACCTAGTAGTGGGGGACAACCTGGTGAAAACCAGGCTAATACCGCATACGCCCTAAGGGGGAAAGCGGGGGATCTGTTTACAGACCTCGTGCTATTAGATGAGCCTGCGTAAGATTAGCTAGTTGGTGGGGTAAAAGCCTACCAAGGCGACGATCTTTAGCTGGTCTGAGAGGATGATCAGCCACACTGGGACTGAGACACGGCCCAGACTCCTACGGGAGGCAGCAGTGGGGAATATTGCGCAAGGGGCGAAAGCCTGACGCAGCCATGCCGCGTGTGTGAAGAAGGCCTTAGGGTTGTAAAGCACTTTCAGTGGGGAGGAAAAGTTA
>JBLHLU010000078.1:0-14060 GCA_047623385.1 Paraglaciecola psychrophila | reverse complement strand
ATTATTGACACTTGTGTCAGCTTTTTTCACTACGCTTGGCAACAAGCTATTGGCAACCTCTATCAACCGCGCCCTGAGACTTACCTAACATGCCTGTTTCGTTAATGTCACCGAGCCACTATTTTCCTGCGTCAGAGACCACTAACGGTAGAGGACTACAGCGATGATTACCTTCCTTCTTAATCAACAACAGCAGGTGATTGAACAACTGTGCCCCAATACCACTGTACTTGAATACCTGCGGGAACACCGACAATTAACCGGTACCAAAGAAGGCTGTGCCTCCGGCGATTGTGGTGCCTGCACAGTGGTCATCGTTAGTAGCGAGGGCGGCGACCTGCACTACCAGGCGATCAACGCCTGCATTACTTTAGTGGCATCGCTGCAGGGCAAGCAACTGATTACTGTCGAGCACCTGCAGCAACAAGAGCAACTGCATCCCAGCCAGCAGTCGCTAGTCGACAGCCACGGTTCCCAATGCGGTTTTTGTACCCCGGGTTTTGTGATGTCGCTGTTTGCCTACGGTAAAAACCACGTCAGTCCCGAGCGCCACAGTATTCTCTCAGCGCTGGGCGGTAATTTATGCCGCTGTACCGGTTATCGGCCCATTATTGACGCTGCGGTGCAAATGTATGAACCGAGCCCCAGCGATCAGTTCGATCACCAACGACAGCAAACGCTTGCCCAGCTTGATGCCATGGCCACCGCCACCACCGTGTCACTGACTGGCGCAGAAAAGCAGTATTTTGCCCCGAGCGACCGCGAGCAACTCGGTGCACTATTGCTCGAATATCCGGCTGCGCGCTTAGTCGCCGGCGCCACCGATCTAGCCCTCGAAATAACCCAAAATCTGGCCACTATCGACACCCTGATTTATACCGGCGCGGTTGCCCAGCTCAAAATGATCGATGAGCGCGAACAGGCACTGCACATCGGCGCCGCGGTTACCTACAGCGAAGCCGAGTCAGCACTGATCAGCGCCTACCCCGACTTAGAGGAATTACTCGAGCGGCTCGGTTCCAAGCAGGTGCGCAACCAGGGCACGGTAGGCGGCAATATTGCCAATGGCTCACCGATTGCCGACATGCCACCGGTATTGATCGCCCTCGGCGCCAGCCTGCAACTGCGCCGCGGCGATCAGAGCCGGGTTATCGGTATAGCCGACTTTTATCTGGGCTATAAACACACCGCCCTGGCAATCTCTGAATACATCGAACAGATTATTATTCCCAAGCTAGAGCAGCCACAATGGCTAAAGGTGTACAAGATTAGCAAACGCCTAGAAGACGATATTTCGGCTACCTGCGCCGCTATCAAACTGCAAGTCAACAACTCGGTTATCACCGGTGCCAGCATCGCTTTTGGCGGTATGGCGGCGATTCCCAAACGCGCCCAGCACTGTGAGCAAGCGCTGCTCGGCAAGCCCTGGAGCGAGGCCAGTATCGAGCAGGCCATGGCCGCACTAACCCAAGATTTCGAACCGATCTCGGATTTTCGCGCCAGCGCTAACTACCGTTTGCAAGTCTCTAAAAATTTGCTGCTGCGTTACTTTCACGAAATCAATGCCGGCAGCGGCGAGCAACTACGGGTGACTCACTATGCGTAATTTGCCAAAGCTTGGAAATGGCGCAACGACTGCCAGCGGTCACAGTGGCGCCGCACTACCCCACGAGAGCGCGCGCCGTCATGTCACTGGTAAAGCCATTTATGTCGATGACCAAGTGGCCCCGCACAATACCCTGCAGGCCTATGTTGGCCTCAGCACAGTAGCCAAAGGCAGCATTGTCGACATGGACCTAGAAGCCGTTAAAGCGGCTGCAGGCGTGGTGGCAGTATTAACCCTTGAAGACATACCGGGGCTGGTGGATATTGGGCCAGTCTTTCCCGGCGACCCACTGATGGTTAACAGCGGCGATCAGGTAGAGTTTTATGGCCAAGTTTTATTTGCCGTAGCCGCTACCAGTTATACCCTGGCGCGGCGAGCAGCACGATTGGCGAAAATTAATTACCGTATAGAACAACCCGACATCAGCATTGAACAGGGCTGGGCCAACAACAGTTTTGTTCGCCCCAGCCACCGTCAGCAGCGCGGCGATGCCAGCGCCGCGATCGTTGCAGCGCCGCAGCAATTAAGCGGCGAGATGCATATCGGCGGTCAGGAGCAAATGTATTTAGAGGGTCAGGTTTCGCTGTGTGTGCCCACCGAAGAAGACGGTATGTTAGTTTACAGCTCCAGCCAACACCCCACTGAAACGCAAAAATTAGTGGCCGAAGTGCTGGATATCCCGATGCACCGAGTCACCGTCGATACGCGCCGCATGGGCGGTGCCTTTGGCGGTAAAGAAACCAATGCCAATCAGTGGGCCTGTATTGCGGCACTGCTGGCTAACAAAACACAGATGCCGGTTAAAATGCGGCTGGCCCGGGTCGATGACTTTGTCGCCACCGGTAAGCGCCACCCCTTTGTCAGCCGCTATAGTGTTGGCTTTGACCAGCAAGGCCTATTGTTAGGGCTGCAGATGGAACTAGCGGCAAACTGCGGCATGTCACCGGATCTCTCCGATGCCATTGTCGACCGCGCTATGTTTCACAGCGACAACGCCTACTTTTTGCCCAGCGCCAATATTGTCGGCCACCGGGTAAAAACCAATACTGTGTCCAATACCGCCTTTCGCGGTTTTGGCGGCCCTCAAGGTATGGTGGCGATTGAAAATATTATCGACAATATAGCCCGAGTGGTGGGCCGTGATCCGCTGGATGTACGCAAAGACAATTTTTATCGCGAGGGCCGCGACCTGACCCATTACGGGCAAAAAATTGAGCAGCATATCATTCCGCAGTTGGTCGAGCAGTTAGAACTCAGCTCAGACTACCGCGCACGCCGAGCTGAAATTGGGGTGTTTAATAAGCGCAGCCCTATTCTAAAAAAAGGGCTGGCGCTAACCCCGGTTAAATTTGGTATCTCCTTTACGGTGCAGCACTTAAACCAAGCTGGAGCTTTGATCCACATTTATACCGACGGTTCGATACAACTGAACCACGGCGGTACCGAGATGGGTCAGGGCCTGTATACCAAAATAGCGCAACTGGTGGCAGCAGAGCTACAGGTCGACCTAGATACAATTTTGTCCACCTCTACCCGCACCGACAAAGTCCCCAACACTTCACCAACAGCGGCGTCATCTGGCACTGATTTAAACGGTATGGCGGCAAAGAATGCCGCCGCTACGCTCAAGACCCGGCTGCGCGACTTTGGCGCCGAACACTTTTCAGTGGCTGTAGAAGATGTCGTTTTTGCCAATAGTCAGGTTACGGTTGGTGATAAAGTCTTTAGCTTTGCGCAATTTGTGCAACTGGCCTATACCCAACGTATCAGCTTGTCTGCCACTGGTTACTACCGCACTCCGAAAATTCACTACGATAGAGAGCAGGGCCAAGGTCGACCCTTCTTTTACTTTGCCAATGGCGCTGCGGTAGCTGAAGTATTGATTGATACACTCACCGGCGAATACAAATTGCTGCGCGCCGATATCTGCCAGGATGTCGGTGAATCTATTAACCCGGCTCTGGATATCGGCCAAATTGAAGGGGCCTTTATTCAGGGTATGGGCTGGCTCACTAGCGAAGAATTAGTATGGGGTGAGGACGGGCGCCTGCAAACAATGAATCCTGCGGCTTATAAAATTCCCGCCGTTGGCGACACACCGCCTATTTTTAATGTCGCGTTATTAGCCGACAGTCCCAACACCGAGGCCACGGTATTTCACTCCAAAGCCGTCGGTGAACCGCCGCTGATGTTGGGTATTTCAGTGTGGAGCGCGATTCGCGATGCCGTTGCCAGTATTGCCGACTACCGTTACAGCCCCAACCTGGACACCCCCGCCACCCCGGAGCGGGTATTGGCGGCTTGTGGAAGTGTAAAGCAATTGCGCAACAGCGCCGAAGGCGAGGCTTAAATGCAGTGGTTTAACGCCGTTAATCAGCTGGCCAGCGCCGGTGAGGCCTATGTTATTGTCACCGTAATGGGCGCCCGGGGCTCGACCCCTAGGGACAGCGGCAGCAAAATGGTGGTGACCCTCGACGGAAGTTACTGCAGTATTGGCGGTGGCCATTTAGAGTTTCAAGCGATGGCCAAAGCCCGGGAGTTACTGCTTAGCAACACCGACTTGCAGCAAATTGAACACTTCCCGCTGGGGGCGAAATTAGGCCAGTGCTGCGGCGGCAGCGCCACCGTGTTATTCGAAAGCTTCGCCAGCGCCCAACTCAATATTATGTTGTTTGGCGCCGGCCATGTCGGCAAAGCGCTGGCCGGTATATTGGCACAGCTGCACTGTCGCCTGCACTGGGTTGACTCTCGAGCCGAACAGTTTCCGGACACAGTAAGCGTTAATACTTCCAAGACAGTGATCGAAGATCCGCTAGAAGCGGTTGCCACTATGCCCGCCAATAGCTATTTTATTGTGATGAGCCATCAACACCCACTGGACTTTGCGCTCACCGAGGCCATTCTCAAACGTGGTGACGCCGCCTATATCGGGTTGATTGGCTCGGACACTAAGTGGCAGCGATTTAAACTGCGCTTTGAGCACCGCCAGTACAGCCCCGATTTTTACCAAGCGGTGCGCTGCCCAGTAGGCCTCAGCGAGGTGTCGGGAAAACTACCCATAGAAGTTGCCGTGTCGATTGCCGGTGAAATTATTGCCCACTATCAACAGCAACAAGCCGCCACGCCTATGCAGCAAGGTGTTAGCTGGAAAACCCTTAAAAAGCAGTTCGCCGAACCGGCGCAGCGAGATTAGACCATGACCAACAAAACACCACCGACTGTGGCCGATCAAACACTAACGACCGCGAGCCTATTTAAAAGCGAGCGAGTGCTGATAGACGGCATTTTTCAGCCGGCTTGTCTGGTCGTATCTAACGGTATTATCACTGCTATCGAAGCACTAGACTTTGAACTAGTCGAAGCACAGACAGTGCAAGATTTTGGCAAGCGCACGCTGATCCCAGGACTAGTCGATACCCATGTGCATATTAACGAGCCGGGACGCACCGAGTGGGAAGGATTTAATACCGCTACTCGGGCCGCCGCCGCTGGGGGCATCAGCACCGTGGTCGATATGCCACTTAATTGCACCCCAGTGACCACCAGTGCCGATGCTCTGCAGCAAAAGTTGACTGCGCTGGAAGGCAAGCTGTGGATTGACTGCGGTTTTTGGGGCGGCGTGGTGCCAGACAGTTTGGACGGTCTACCGGCGCTAATTGAAGCCGGGGTGTTGGGAGTCAAATCTTTTACTATCGACTCAGGTATCGACGATTTTCAGCCAGTGGGGCCGAGCCATTTGAGCGCGGCAATTGACATTCTGGCGCAGTACAACATCCCCTATTTGATCCACGCCGAACTCGACAGCGGTCTTGATGCCCCGGACATTGGCAATCGCTATCAAAGCTTTTTAGCCTCACGCCCTAAAAGCTGGGAGAACGATGCCATCGAGATGATGATTGATCTGGCTGAACAGGCACACAGCAAGGGCGTAAACGGCAAAATACATATTGTGCACCTGTCCTCCGCCGAGGCCATACCAGCCATTCGTGCCGCCCAAGATCGGGGTTTGCAACTTAGCGCCGAAACCTGTCCACACTATTTAAGTTTGTTTGCCGAAAGCATCCCCGACGGCAAAACCCTGTTTAAGTGCTGCCCGCCGATTCGTGAGGATGCCAACCGCCAACAGCTGTGGCAAGGCTTGGCCGAGGGCACTATCGAATTTATCGTCTCCGACCACTCGCCCTGTACACCACAGCTAAAACATATCGACAGCGGTGATATCGAAAAGGCCTGGGGCGGTATCTCCTCGCTGCAATTTGGCCTATCTATTATTTGGACTGAGGCCAAAGAGCGCGGCTATAGCCTGCAGCAGGTCATCGACTGGATGGCTACTCGGCCAGCGCGCTTCGCCGGTTTGGGTCACAAAAAAGGACGTATCGCGGTAGGCTTTGACGCCGACCTAGTGGTATTTGATGAGACCGCCGAGTACACCATTAGCGCTGAGATGATTCAGTTCCGGCACAAGATCACCCCCTATGAGGGCAAGCAGGTTGCTGGCCGTGTCGAGCAAACCTTTGTACGCGGCCATGAGGTTTATGCTTTTGGTGCATTTCCTGGCCAGCCTCAAGGCCAGCCACTGATGGGCGAGGCGGCTAATAACGCCGTCGCCAAGGCCGCTAACACTGCTACAAGTACCGGAAACTAGCGCCATGACCGATGATACCCTGCACCACTACGACGACCGATTTTCTAGCCGCTACATCGATCTGCTCGGTGAGCGAGTCGGCGGTCGCGCCATCGCCTGCAGTGATCAGTGGTTTGCCGAATGCGACAACTTGGTCAAACCCGGCCGTGGCGTATTTAAGGCGGGCCTATTTGTTGCCACCGGTCAGTGGATGGACGGCTGGGAATCGCGCCGCAGCTTTGGCCGTAAATCACGTACCGGCGATGACTTCGACTGGTGTATTTTACGCCTGGGAATCACCGGTATTGTGCGCGGCTTCGATATCGACACTAACCACTTTCGTGGCAACGCACCGGAGTTTGTCGCGGTAGAAGCAGCCAATGTCATCGGTGAGGTCGACCACGACACCCAGTGGACCGAGTTACTGGCAAAAAGTGCTAGCGGCGCCCACTGCCAAAATTTATACGACTGCGAATCCGACCAGCAGTGGACTCACCTGCGTTTAAAGATGTATCCCGATGGTGGTATCGCCCGTTTTCGTGCCTACGGCGAACCGCGTATTAACCGCCAAAATTTTATCGACGGTGAATTAGTGGACCTGGCCTCGGTGGCCAATGGTGGCCGCGGTACCGATGCCAGTGATCGCTTTTTTAGCTCCCCCAGCAATTTAGTTATGCCGGGGCGCGGGGTGAATATGGGAGACGGTTGGGAGACCAAACGCCGCCGCGATAACAGCAACGACTGGGCGGTAGTCGAACTGGGCATTGCCGGAACCCTGCGTAAGATAGTAGTCGACACAGCCCATTTCAAGGGTAATTTCCCCGACAGTATGAGCCTGCAGGCCACTTCAGTTAAACCCGGGCAACAGCCAGACGATGCCACAGTGTGGCAAACCGTTGTCGCCCAGTGCCCGCTATACGCCGACCGTGAACACTTGTTTATCGAGCAGATCGAGGTTGACGCGGAGGCTGAATTTACCCATGTACGCATTAATATTTATCCTGACGGCGGTATCAGTCGCTTGCGGGTATTCGGATTTCCCAACTGGCAGTGTCTGCTATGAGTCTGCAACAGATCAATACTCTGAACGACACTGAGGCCACAGCAACGATCACTCAATGCTGTAGCGCCCAGACCTGGGTACAGCGCATGGTTGCCGGCAGACCCTATGCCAGCGCCGAAGAATTACAGGCCAGCGCCGACCGACACTGGCGGGGACTGAGCGAAAGCGATTACTTGCAGGCCTTCGACGGCCACCCTAAGATTGGTGACGTTGGATCGCTAAAAACCAAGTATGCTAGCAGCAAAGCCTTGGCTGAGGGCGAACAAGCGCAGGTCAGTGAGGCCGACGAGCAGCTTATTAACGATTTGGCTCAGGGTAATCACGACTACCTGGAAAAATTCGGCTTTATTTTTATTGTTTTCGCCAGCGGAAAAAGTGCACAACAAATGCTGGCACTGCTGCAGGCACGTATAGACAACAGCCGTGCCAGCGAACTGGTCAACGCCTGCGAACAGCAGCGGCTAATTTTTCAACGACGCCTGGAGGCTTTGTTATGAGTCAAATCACTTGTCATATTCTCGATACCGCCCGCGGCACACCGGCCGCTGGCGTAGCCGTTAGCCTGTCGCGCTTAGCTGCGGGGAACAATGAATTAATCGCCTCGGGCAGTACCAATACCGACGGCCGCGTCAGTGACTTACTGGATACTGACACCATCCTGGCAGCGGGTACTTACCAAGTGCACTTTGCCACCGCTGGCTATTTTGAAGCGCTCGGCGAGCCCATTTTTTATCCCTGGGCCGATGTAGTATTCAATATTACCGGCGATGGACAGCATTACCATATTCCACTTTTATTAGCCCCCTTTGGCTATTCCACCTACCGAGGTAGCTAATGAAAACCTTAAAGCTAACACTGCAACCACTAACGGGCGAAGCCTTTGCCGACTTTGGCGACGTAATCGATATAGCCGATGGCAATACCATTATCCCGATTAATTATGGGCGTACCGATCGCCATCAACGCCTAGCGGCAGTCGATGCGGCAGACAATGGCGGCGAGCCCATCATCAGTATTTTTCACAGCCAACCCATTAGCCTACCCTTCACCATTAAAGTGATGGAGCGTCACCCCCAGGGCAGTCAGGCATTTATCAATATGGAAAGTAACCCCTATGTGGTGGTGGTTGGCAAAGCCGGTGTCTTTGATGTAGAGCAGCTACAGGCATTTTTAGTGCGCTCCGATCAGGGTGTTAATTATCACAAGGGTACTTGGCATCACTACAGCCTGTGTCTTGATGGCGCTACCCGTTTTGCCGTGGTCGACAGACTGGGGCCGGGTAATAATTGTGATGAAGAACTTATTCCCGACGGTATAACACTTGTTGTTGATCACTGAAACACGGTAATCAACAGCAACACTGGCAACAACACTTATTACTATTTTTCATTTGGAGATCAACAGCAGTATGTTGAGCGCGCACCGCAGTAGTCTATTGCACTTTTTAGCCGACCCCGCCACCGTTCCATTGGATCAGGCTTATCAGTACATTGAAGATGGGCTGCTAATCATTGAAGACGGGCTGGTCAAAACAGTGGGTGAGGCCGAGCAACTGTTGCCAACACTGCCGGCTCATTGCTCCTTGACCACCCATAATAACAGCTTGCTGATGCCGGGATTTATCGACACCCATATTCACTATCCGCAGACCGAGATGATTGCCGCCTATGGTGAGCAGCTGTTGGAATGGCTGGAAAAATACACCTTCCCCACCGAACGACAGTTTGCTGACCCCGCCTACGCTCGAGATATAGCCGAGCGCTTTCTCAAAGAGCTATTGCGCGCCGGCACCACCACCGCGCTGGTATTTGGCACCGTGCATAAGGCCTCGGTGGACGCGTTTTTTGAGGCCTGCGAAGAGCAAAATTTACGAATGATTGCCGGCAAGGTGATGATGGATCGCAATGCCCCAGACTACTTGCTCGACACCGCCGAGTCTTCCTACCAAGACAGCCGCGCGTTAATTGAAAAATGGCATGGCCGCGGACGCCTGCGCTATGCGGTTACCCCGCGTTTTTCAGCCACCTCAAGTGAGCAACAACTGGCCAAGGCCAGCCAACTACTACGAGAAAATCCCGGTGTGTATATGCATACTCACCTGTCGGAAAACAAAGACGAAATTGCTTGGGTTGATGCCTTGTTTCCACAGTGTAAAAACTATCTAGATAGCTATGATCAAAGTGGTCTGCTAGGGCGTCGCAGTATATTCGCGCACTGTATTCATCTCGAAGACGAAGAGTGGGACCGCCTCGCACAGACTCAGTCGGGTATCGCCTTTTGCCCCAGCTCCAATCTGTTTTTGGGCAGTGGTTTTTTTGCCTTGAGTCAGGCGCAAGAAAAGTCCATCAATGTAGGGCTGGGCACCGACGTCGGCGCCGGCACCAGTTTTTCGATACTGCAAACCCTTAACGACGCTTACAAAGTACTGCGGCTTCGCGGAGAACAGCTGTCACCGTTTAAGGGCTTTTATCTCGCCACCTTAGGTGGCGCGCAAACACTCGATTTAGACGACACCATAGGCAATTTCGAAAGTGGTAAAGAGGCTGACTTTATCGTACTCGACAAGAGCGCTACCCCGCTGATGGAATTTCGTATGGAAAAGTGCAAAGACCTCTTCGAACAGCTCTTTGTTTTTAGCATGCTCGGAGATGATCGTGCCGTTAGCCAGACTTGGTCTGCCGGGGTACAGGTACACGCCCGGGACTGAATCCGATCACAGAAACAGAAACAGAAACAGAAACAGAAACAGAAACAGAAAAAATAGTATAGCAATAGACAAATTATAAGGTTTTGATCATGGAAAGTTATATCGTCGACTGGCTCAGTCTTATCTTCCGATGGATTCACGTAATTACTGGCGTGGCATGGATCGGCGCGTCATTTTATTTTGTGTGGCTAGATAACCATTTACAAAATCCACCGCAGTGGAAAAAAGACAAAGGTATTAAGGGTGACCTGTGGGCCATCCACGGCGGCGGTATTTACGAAGTTGCCAAATACCAACTGGCACCGGAACAAATGCCGGAAACTCTACATTGGTTTAAGTGGGAGGCCTATGCCACCTGGATCAGCGGCATGGTATTGTTGGCCATCATCTACTACATCGGTGCCGAGTCTTATTTGATTGACCCGCGCATTGCTGAATTAACCCAGTGGCAGGCGATTGCTATTGGCTTGGGTTTTCTCGCTGGCAGTTGGGTGTGTTATGAGCTGCTGTGTTCCAGCCCACTGGCCACTAACAGTAAGCTCATAGCGGCCATATTGATTGTCGCAGCGACTATTGTTGCCTGGGCGTTGGCCCATTTATTTAGCGGCCGCGGTGCCTATATACACTTTGGCGCAATTATCGGCACCATGATGGCGGGTAATGTGTTCCGGGTCATTATGCCATCCCAGCGGGCCCTGCTGGCCTCTATTGAAGCCGGTGAAGCCCCAGACCCGAAATGGCCAGCCAAGGCTAAACTGCACTCAACTCACAATACCTACCTAACATTACCCTTGCTGTTTATCATGATAAGCAATCACTACCCAATGACCTATGCCCACCATTTTAACTGGATAATACTACTGGTGATTGTTGCCATCACCGCACTGGCGCGGCAGTATTTTATTTTGAAGCATAAAAATATTAATAAACCGGTTATTTTGTTAGTGGCCGCCGTTGCCACCGTTATTTTAGCTGCTGTCATCAAACCCACACCGGTGGTATCCGCCGCCAGCACAGCAGACCTTGCCCCCAACGTGTTAGCCGCTCAAGCGCAGGCCATTATTACTGAGCGCTGCGCCAGCTGCCATGCCGCCAGCCCCAGCGACGACGTGTTTGTTGTCGCCCCCTCTGGTGTATTGTTAGATACCATGGCGCAAATGCAACAGTGGGCGCCGCGTATAAAAGCGCGCTCAATCGATAACAAAGATATGCCATTTTTGAATAAAACGAATATGACTGATGCAGAGCGCGCCATTGTCGGCAGCTGGATTGCAGCGGGGGCACCGGGACTTTAGTAGCGCCTTAGCGAAAAATGACCGCCGCTAGAGGCGGCTGTGATAGCCACTGGCAAAGCGTGATAACGGTACTAGATAGCTCTAAATACTAGAGGTCAAGCGCTACAGCAGTTATCCGATTATGAGCTTTTAATAGACGCCATAATAGCGCCTAGACCGGGCTTGTTATCGATGATTTCTTGCGCGCTAAGACCGACCATCTCATAGGGTAATACCAGCCATTTATCGGAAGTATTAACATAAAAATCGGGCTGGCGATCAGTACGGTTGTTGGCCGGCTTATACCAGGGCACCGCCACTCTCACATCTTCTGGCATATTACGTTTATTACGCGATTGCAGCTGGTCGATAACCGCTTTAATACTTAAACCCGAGCTGAAAACATCGTCGATAATAAGCAGCTTGTTGTCGCGATTCAGGTTTTCTAACAAATACTGCAGCCCATGTACCTTAATGCCCTGGTCGCTGTCTATCATCTGCTGATAACCCGGCTGGCCCTGATAAGAAGTACGAATAGAAATGTGATCGGTTTCAACCCCCAGATATTGCAAACACTCCTGTACGTAAATACCTACCGTACTGCCACCGCGCCAAATACCGACTAAAAAGTCAGGGCGATAGCCGCTGTTGAATATATCCACCCCCAAGCGAAAGGAGTCTTGAATCAGGGCGTCTTCGCTTATATAGATTTTTTCCACTGTACCACCGAGCGCCGTCAGGCATTATTCCACAGATCTGACAGCCCAAAAACACCTCGCTGCCACTACAAGATCGCGTATAATACGCCTTTAACCACTCATTTGCTAAGCCGTTATGACTGAAAAAACCTATCTCAATGCACAGAATTTACTAGAAGATTCCTTTCGCCTCGGCGCCAAGGTTATCAATGACGGCTTTAAGCCCAATTACATTATTGCCATCTGGCGCGGCGGCACCCCAATCGGCGTTGCGGTACAGGAAATATTGCAATACAACGGTATCGAAAGCGACCATATCGCCATTCGCACCTCTTCTTATCAGGGCATTGATGACCGCTCAAGAAATGTTCGCATTCACGGCATGAACTATCTGATTAAACATATTTGTGCCGAAGACCGGCTGCTAATTGTCGACGATGTATTTGATACCGGCTTGACCATTGCCGCAGTCATCAATCACCTGAAAGAAAAAACCCGGCTCAACGCGCCAGAAATACGGGTAGCAGTGCCCTATTTCAAGCCCACCCGCAACAAAACCGATATGGAACCGGACTACTATCTACACGCCACTGAGAGCTGGCTTAAATACCCACATTCGCTAGAAGGCCTAACCGAGCAAGAAATTGCCGAGCATAGACCCGAGCTCTTCGACATTATTAAGAAAGCAAAGCGAGCAAGCTAGCATCGACGTAAAGCCAGATTTGGCTAGTTCATTGGGTTACATCTTTAGTTACATCTTTAGCCACATCTTTGCCCACATTACACGGCGATAGAAAACCGCCCATCAACTCAAGTCGGGATCCTAATCCGCCACAGGCCAACCCATCACCATTTAGTGGTGATAACCCACCCCATCTAGCACCTGTAGGTACCCCGCTAGCGATGCCGTAATGAGTATTGCTTAGATAATTTTTTCTCAGTGCACAGTCTACAGCAACTCAAATTGTAGCTTTTCTTCGGCCATGAAATATTCTGATTCAATTTGATTTGGTACCGCTTAGGTTTTGGTAGCAGACCTTAATTTTTCCAAGTTTATGACGTTGAAAGGTCACCGTCGTAACGATGTTTGTCCAAGCTAAGCCGTGTATACGAATAATAAACTCTATCCGTCAGCTACTAACGTAGTCAAAAAGCCCGCTTACGACAATCGTTTATTACGGTGAAAATTAATGACTACGATAAGTGACTATCTGTCGACACCTTAACAAATAGTATCGGCACTTTAATAAATAGTATCCGTACTTTAATAAATAGTATCGGTACCTTAACCAATAGCGTCGCTGTATTTCCTATTGGATGTAATGAGGAGCTGCCGCGTTAGGTCGTCATAAAAGAATGAAAGTACCGGCTGGTATTTAGCTGTAGCGGTTGATAACGCTCTTGCAATGTTTGAACAGCTGGAGATTTTAGATATGAGGCACACCAGCGACTCTGTTCTCTGATGTGCCATTAACAGACTTAGCTAGAATCCGATTAGGAAAACGGACGATACTACCGACCTAAGTATGATTGGTGCAGTTAACCACAACAACGTATTCGTAAATCACTGATTTGTCGTTCCGGTTTATTCAAAATTTCTACGAAATCTACCCAAACTAGGGTTAAGGTGGACGTACTCGAAAAAGGAATACACCACTATTATTCGTCGAACAATTGCCCTACCTGATGCAGTCCACCACTCAGTATAAAGCTCATATCAGGTTGCACCCCACCTACAACAGCGTCGCTGTCATAAAGCTGCATTGCAAACTCAGCCACCTGCTCGGGCGTGTGAAACTGAATTTTGTCCATGCCCTTCACATTCGTCATATCAATTTTGGAGCCTTGCATAGCGTTCATCATAAAATCTGTCGCGATCGGACCTGGAGCAAGTAATTGTGCTCGCATTGGCAGTTCTTTGCTGCAAAGTTCCTGTGCAATCCCCTCGGTCAATGCGGTGACAAAGAATTTGCTGGCCGAATAAGGTATAGAGCTCTCGAATAAGGCGTAACCGGCCCCTGATGCGACGTTCATCAGTCGAGCCGGTTGTTCATGTTTAATCTGACTGAATGCTACAGAGAGTACCGC
>JBLHLU010000077.1:0-14096 GCA_047623385.1 Paraglaciecola psychrophila | reverse complement strand
GGTTTGATGGTTATTGCGAGCGCTATATTTTTGGTCGTCTTGAGCAGTGCCTCGACCGGTATCTCGGCTGTTACGCTGAACAGTGCTTTGAACAGTGCCTTGAACATTGCCTGATACAGTATCTTTACCCTCAACACTGTGCGGACCTTGCTGCACTACCCCCGTCGCCGCGACCTGGCGAAAAGTGAGGTTAATGCGCCCGTTACAGGGCCGACTAGACTTGGGCACCTGATGCTGCCAGTGCGACTGGGTCTGCCCCGCCATAATCAGTAGTGAACCCGGCGCCAACTCAAGGTGCACTGGTTTTAACGTGCTGTCATATTTGTGCTTCAACGAGAAGCGCCGGCTCTCACCAAAGCTCAACGAGGCAATCACTGGCTGTTCGCCCAATTCCCGCTCGTCGTCGCTGTGCCAGGCCACACTATCGCGCTGGTCGCGGTAATAGTTGCCTAACACGCTATTAAAGGCACGGTAGCGCAAGTCAGTGGTCTCAATAAAGTTGTCTACTGCGGTTTTTAACTGTTGTAGCAAGACTGTCCAGGGCTGCGGCGCCAGCGCAATACCTGAGTAGCCGTAGTTGGCTTGTGCGTCGCCGTACCAGCAATTTAGCCTGGGAATGGCCAATTGCTTACCGTACATCGCGATAGTATCTTGCTGCCAATGTAGTTGCTGCTGTAACTGTTGATACAGCTGCTGATGATCACTTAAAAAATCGCTACAATAACGAATATCGGCATTGGGCAGATCGATCTGCTGCACTGCGTTGGAAAAAAGATCTGCTTGCATGAAAATACTTCAAACCGGCTAGTTATCGACAGGGCCACCTGTCAATAAGCGCGGCCCGGCTACATTATCTATCAAAGTTGTCTAGCAAAGCCATCTCTAGGGCTAAGCTATTATTGCGAGGTATCATTACCCGGTATCACTACCCGTATCATTAGCCGCTATCGTTACCCGGTTTCATTACCCGATATCAGCACTCGTTCTCAAAGCTTATCAGCAAACGGCTCTGCCGATGCAGGGCACATTTTAGCGCTCAGTGGTAATCGTTGGCGCGACTATAAGCTCAGGCTCAATCTCTAATTGTACCGCGAAGCACTGTAACACCTGCCGCTGCACTGCAGCGGCCAGCGCCAGCACCTGGGCACCATTGGCGCCACCCTTATTGACCAGCACCAGTGCTTGTAAATGGTGCATAGCTACCGGCCCCAGCGCCCGCCCCTTCCAACCGGCTTGTTCGATCAGCCAACCGGCGGCGAGTTTTACCCGACCGCCGGCTGCAGGGTAATAAACCAGCTCGGGGTATTGTTCTAATAGTGTTTTTAACTGTGTCTGAGCAACAAGCGGATTTTTGAAAAAACTACCGGCATTGGGCAACTCAGCCGGGTCAGGCAACTTACTCTGGCGCAGTGTAATAACAGCCTGTGCCAACTGTTGTGGGCTGGGCTGTTTAATACCCTGCGCCGCTAACTGTTGATTCAACCCTCGATAATCGCTGTTAACGGTGGCACAGGTGCGCAATATAAAGCGTACCTCGGTGATGATAAAGCGCTGTTTTAGCGCCGCTTTAAATATACTGTCGCGATAGCCAAAGTCACAGTCTGCCGGCCACAGCGTTCGCCAGCATCGCTGTTGGCAATCCCAACCGCGCAAAGAATGAAAAACCTCCGCCAGTTCCACGCCATAGGCACCAATATTTTGTACCGGTGCGGCGCCGACTGTACCGGGAATAAGGGCCAGATTTTCTAGTCCATAATAGCCGCAACCTAGACAGTGCATCACCAGTTGATGCCAATTTTCACCGCTGCCGGCACTCACTATTATGGTCTCGGGTGCATCGCTTTGGGTACCGAGTTCTGGCGTTCGAACCTGTATACCCAGCACTGCCATTTGGATCACCAGTCCCGGGTAATCCTCACCCAACACCATATTACTGCCGCCACCTAGTACCAAAACCGGTAGCTCCCGGCGCTCGGCAAAAGCCAGTAGCTTTGGCAAATTGGCACTATCGCTTAGCCGATAATAGTAGCGGGCGGTCGCCGCCAGTGCCAAGGTATTCAAGCCCTGTAGCGGCATGTGCTCGAGTATATCTGCAGGCCTGGCAAGCACCGCTGCCACCGTTTTATTCACCACTAGCAGTGCTCCCACGGGCAGGAAGTGAGGCAGAGCTTAGCTCATGATTTAGCCCAGAGTTTATCTCATGGCTTATCTCATGGCTTAAGCCAGCGGGTGACGATGCATCTCGACCCACTAGCTGTTGTAGTAGGCCATCGCTAGCGTATTCTAACAAGTCCAACACAGTATCAAAACTGTTCTCAGCGGTACTACTGTAATAGGGGGCTGGCACCTCTAGCGGCAACGCCGCTGGCGTTTTACGTTTTTCTGCGTAGGATAAAAACAACGCTATTTCGCCGCTGAAATCTGCTGGGCACAGGGCCTTAATGTCACTCAAATTTTGGCGATCCATCGCTAGAATATAATCGAAGTGTTCAAAGTCGGCAGCGCTTAACACCCGACCACGCAGGGCACTGAGATCGTAGCCGCGGCGCGCACCTGCACGCACTGCCCGGGGATCCGGCGCCTCACCTCGATGCCAATTACCAGTGCCCACCGAGTCGACTTCAAGCTGCAACCCACAACCAACAGCGCGTGCGGTAAACACCGCTTGGGCCGAGGGCGAGCGGCAAATATTGCCTAGGCATACAAATAATACACTAACGGTCATTGTCTAGTTTTACTCCCGCATTAACAGTTTCATTTCAGCTTGATGACTAGCGGTGATCGCCCGCGTCCTGAGTTCAAAACTTTTATCCTAGCCGTGATGCGCGCTGCTACTGCAGCAGTGCCCGCACTAACTCGAGGTCGTGCTGGGTATCGATACCCGGGGGAATCTCTTCGCTGGCCAGCGACGTTGAAATAGTGGCGCCATTTTCCAGCGCCCGCAGCTGCTCTAGTTTCTCGGTCAATTCCAGCGCGCTCGGCGGCCACAGCACAAATTGCTGCAGTAGTGCTACTCGGTAGGCGTATATACCGATGTGCCGGTAGTAGCTGGCACCGGCGGGCATCGTGCGCGACCCTTGCTCTAACCAACCGTCGCGGTGCCACGGTATCGGAGCCCGAGAAAAGTACAGCGCGCGGCCGTCCAGCGCCCGAGCCACCTTCACTGCATTGGGGTCGAACAAGGTTTCAACATCATCGATAGGCTTGATCAATGTCGATATTTGCGCAGCACTGTTAGCCGCCAAATCCGCCGCAACTTGATTGATAACCGCCGGTGGAATAAGCGGTTCATCACCTTGCACGTTAACCACTATTTGCTCGTCGATAAAATTCAGTGCGCTGACTACTTGCTGCAAACGATCGGTACCCGATTCGCACTCTGCTGAGGTCATACATACCTCAGCGCCAAAACGGCTAACTACATCGGCTATGCGTGTATCGTCGGTGGCAACGATAATGCGCTCGGCCTCGCTCTGGCAGGCGCGCCGATAAACATGTTCAATCATGGGTTTGCCGCCAATATCAACCAGCGGTTTTCCCGGCAGGCGGCTACTGGCATAGCGCGCGGGAATAATAACGGTAAAACTCATTGCTGCCTCTCTCAATTAATAGTGACCACCGCATCAGCTCAGCTCGCGGCCGCCGCGGTTAAAACGCCGAGGCTTATGTTAGCCGTTGATGTTGTGCGCATATCCAGTGACCATGTTACCGGACAGTGTCCGGTTGTAATATTTGGTCGTAGTGTTCGGTCGTAGTGTTCGGTCATAGTGTTCGGTCTGAATATTCGGCCGCAATGTTCGGTCGTAGTGTTCGGTCATAATGGCCCTTAGCTATGTTTTCAGCGTTATTCGCCATTGCCGCTGCCAATATAGCCTGCTCTACCCAGCGATGTCAGTGCCGAATCCGGCGCGGTTATTTGCTACTATTTTTTCAAGCTTGGCGCTAAGCGCTGCGACAAAACCGGTATCGAGAACGGCTTCAACAGGCACATACCAAGCATTATTTAGCGGCCCCTGTGCGCGCACTTTTACCGCATCTTTTTCGGTCATCAGTACCGGCAGCCCATCCGCAAAGTCTAGATCGTCAAGGCTAAACTGGTAGTGGTCATCAAAGCTGTGCTCTGTAGGTGAAAATCCGTGCTGGCGCAGAGCACTAAAAAATCGCCCGGGGTTGCCAATACCCGCCACTGCATGCACTCGTCGGTCACTGGCATCCCAATCGGACAGGGCGATAGTTTCGCTGTCATCTAAGCGGTGAGCGAAATGGTTTTGCAACACCATCTGTGATTGTGGGGTTGTCGTGCGCAGCGCAGCGAGCTGCGCCGCTGCCGGCTCGGTACTGTCGGTAATTTCTGAAGCTTTTGTGGTGGCGGTAGCAGCTAAAATATCACGGCTATCAGCGGGCTCACTTTGCCGTTCAATGGCGGGCTGTTGAGTGCCGCCATTAACAACAATAAAGTCGACGCTGTGTAGCCGGCCAGGTGGTTCGCGCAACGGCCCCCGTGGCAGGCAGCGGCCGTTGCCCAGTTTGCGCTGGCCATCAACCACCACGCACTCAATATCGCGCGCCAATTTATAGTGTTGCAGCCCGTCATCGGTTATTACCAAATCGCAGTGATAGTTTGCCAGCAAATACCTAACCGCCCTACTGCGGTCGGCATCGATAACCACCGGCGCAGAGGTGCGAATAGCGATCAAAAGCGGCTCGTCACCACAGTGGCGAGCCTCACCAGAAGCGGTCACGGCAAAGGGGTAACTAGGCGCAGCACTGCCATAACCCCGACTAACTACACCGGGGTGGTAACCCATTGCGGTGAGCTGTTTGACTAAGGCCACCACCAGCGGTGTTTTTCCGGTACCGCCTACGGTAATGTTGCCAACCACCACTACCGGTACAGGAAACCGGTTTTGCTGCGCAAAACCCAACCGATAACTATGGCGCTGAATCGCAGTAAGCCCACGGTAGAGCCATTCCAAAGGTGTTAGCACTACCGGCCAGCGCGCGCCACTATACCAAGCACCGCTCAGCCGAGCTGCTATTGATGCCATTATCAGCGTTCACTCGCCGGTGTTTTGGTACTTAAACTGAGCTGTGAAAAGCCCATTTGCCCGGCTGCGTCCATAGCTGTAATAACAGCCTGATGAGGGGTCTGCGCGTCGGCACTAATAATAAGCGGCTGTTTGACATCGCTACCGGATATATCTGCCAAGGCTTTTTTTACTGTTTCCAGTGAACTGGATACTAGCGCGCGGCCATTGATCGCATATTGACCGTTGCCATCGATAACAATTTCAATTTGCTGTTGTTCAGCTACCCGCGGCGCGCCGCTAGCCTCAGGCAAATTCAGACTCAACTGGGACTCCTTGCTAAAGGTGGTGGAAACCATAAAAAAGATCAGCAGTAAGAACACCACGTCTATCAGCGGAGTCAGATTGACCGTGAGTTCCGGGGTATTTTGCCGCCTAAAATTCACCGTTCAGACCTCGGTGCCAACAGTGACCTTGCGGTCACCGTGCAGGGCATCTACCAGTTTGATCGTTTCTTGCTCTAGGGTGATAACAATAGTATCAATGCGCCGCAGGTAGTAGCGGTGCATAATCAGTGCCGGAATAGCCACAGTGAGACCCGATGCTGTAGTAATTAGGGCCTCGGAAATACCGCCAGCCAACACCCCGGCATTGCCGCTGCCCTGCACCATAATAACGGTAAACACCTTAATCATACCGATCACAGTGCCCAACAAGCCCAGTAGTGGCGCAATAGCGGCAATCGTACCCAGGGTATTTAAGTAGCGCTCCAAGTCGTGAACAACATGGCTGGCAGCCTCTTGAATACTCTCTTTCATTATTTCGCGGCCGTGGCGTGAATTACTCAGCCCGGCTGCGAGAATGGTGCCCAGCGGTGAAGAATTGCCCAATTCCCGCAGTTTATCAGCGTCCAACTGGTTGTTTTTAATCCAGCCCCACACCTGTGCCAATAAGTTTTTGGGTGCTACTTTTTCGGTATTCAGGGCGCGGTAGCGCTCCCAGCAGATGGCCACCACAGAAATCGAACAAAAAATAATGGGCAGCATCAACCAGCCGCCAGCTTTAACCATTTCAAACACGCGTAAACACTCCCCTACAATCTTGCGCACAAATATAAATCAATGGGCGGCAATTGTCCCGCAATCATCACCATTAGCCGCACAGTGTTAGCTCTAAGCCGACAGCGAGTGCGAAGCCGCCCCTGGTTTGTCGTTGCTACCCCTTTTATCGTCACTGCCCATTTTCGTTAACGCCTGTTTTTTCGTCAATAGCAACTCTTCTGGTTAATACCAATAGCCTCGGTAACGATCCCTAAAATGCGCTACCGCAACAATCTGGCCACCGGCAACATCGAAGGTTACCGCACCGTGCTCAGCAGTGCTGTGGATGATGGCGCCATGGCGGCGGTAGCGCTCAACCACCTGCGCGGTAGGGTGCTTAAATTGATTGCGGTAACCGCTGGAGAAAACGACATGTTGGGCCCCTACCGCCTCGATAAAGGCCATCGATGACGAACTGTTACTGCCGTGATGGGGGGCCACTAACACCGTCGCCGCAAGCTCAATGGCGTCACTGTTCACTAGCTGCTGCTCCGCCCGGCGCTCAATGTCGCCGCTCAGTAATACCCGCACCGCCCCCGAAGAGATCAGCAACACACAGGAACGATTGTTTGATGAGACCCGCCCGGTACTCACCATCGGTGACAACAACTCAAAGACTACCGCGTCCCAGCGCCAAGAATGGGGCCGGCGACAGCGGCGCTTCATCACTGGTAAGCCCGGTACTACTTCACCATAGAGAACGCCCGTTATCGGCAATTGCTGTTGTAAGTGAGCCAGGCCAACGGCGTGGTCGTTGTCGCCGTGGCTCAGGATCAACGAGTCCAGCGCGCTAATACCGCGGTATTTTAGCAGCGGTATCACCGCGCTCTCGGCAGCGCTAAAGGTTTGCCCGGTGCTTGGACCGGTATCGTATAACAGCCGATGGTGGCGAGTCTCAACCAGTACCGACAGCCCCTGACCCACGTCGATGACCGTCAGCCGCATGTCCCCGTGGTCCAGTGGCGCCGGCCGATACAAAAACAGTGGCAGCAGCAACAGCGGTGCTGCCGCGCGCAGGCCCAGCCCCCGGGGTAGTAGCAATACCGCGGCGCCGACAAACGCCAGCAACATTACCGCCAGCGGCCGTGCCGGAACAGTAATAAACGCCGCCGCACTGAAACGATCTAACCAGCTCAACAGCTGCAGTCCATAACCGATCATCGCGTCGACCAGCAACCACAGCGACCCGGCAACGCTACCCTGACCATCGGCCAGCCAGAGACTAAGCCCTAGCATTAACGCTGCCAACATATTGAGCGGCACCACCAATAGCGTAAACAGCGGTACTAACACCATATTGGCCAGCGGCGACAACGCGCTAACCGACCCCAGCATCAGCGCCAACAGTGGCAGCATGCCGATAAAAACCGTGGACTGACTAAGCCAGGCGCGCTGCAGTCGATCTCGGCCCGACCCGGGCCAGCGACCACTGGCATGGTTACGCAGTGCTGTTCTACGCCCGCTGCTGCCGAGAAAAATTGCACACACCGCTCCAAAAGAGAGCCACAACGACAAGCTGTGGGCTGCCAGCGGATCGATTATTAAACAGACCAGCAGCGCCGTGAGCAAAGCGCCACTGGCACCCATTCCACGGCGGCATAGCAGCACTAGCATCGCCACGGTAATCATCACTAAGGCGCGTTGAGTCGGTAGCGAAAATCCCGCTGCCGCCGCATAGAGTGCCGCGGTGGTGATAGCCGTTATTGCCCCGGCGCGATCGGCAGCCCAGCGCCGGCACAGTAACAGGCTTATATTACGACCAAAATAAAAGCCCAGCACGCTTAGCAAGCCTACATGTAGCCCTGATATCACCATCAAATGGGTAGTACCGGTACGGGCAAAAAGTGCCCATTGCTGGCGGTCGATACCGCGTTTATCACCGAGTATAAGGGCCTTGATAATACCCCGGTGAAGTAGTGCCTTGGTATGTTGATCGATATTCACGGCGGCGGCAAAACGCAGCCTGTCAACACCGCCGACGGCTTCGCTCAGCAACAAACCGCTAGCGGGATCACGCACATAACCGCTGGCGCTATAACCACGGCTGATCAACCAAGCCTGGTAGTTAAAGCCACCGGGATTGGCCAAACCTCTAGGCTTTTTTAGTTTTACCCGCCGTCGCCAGCGCTGCCCGGGCTCTAAATTTTGGTACCCGTACCAGTTCAGCCGCAGGCGTTCCATAGCGGTGGGCGCCAGCTCTGCGCTGGAGCCGGCGGTGAGCGCCTCCAGTTGCAAATCAAAGCGCTGCACCTGCTGCAGTTGACCATTATAACCGTGCCGTGCCGGGCCGTGCGCTCGGGTAAACCAACCACGGTGCCCTGCACCCATAATTCACGACCCTCAAGGGACGCGGGTAACTGCTTAGCCAGCAGCTGATAACCGCTGTATAGCCCCCAGCTCAGACCGAGTAGAAACCCAGCGGCGACCGTATATAGCCTTAGTCTGCCCATTTGGGGAGCTAACAATGGGTTATGACTACGGTGTTGAGCGATCGCCACAGCGGCCAGCAATACCGTAATCAGCACCAATACTGGTAACCCTACCAGTGCCGGTAATGCCGGTAGCAAACCGACTGTGGCGATACCTGCTGCCATTGAAATCATAGCCAACTGCATAGTGCCTCCGGAACCTCTGATACAGCTGTTTGCACGCTATTTAATGTTATTGCAATGCCTATAAAAAGCTAACAGCCCACCGTTATTGCAGCGCCGAAATAGACGGTAGTCATAATGGCTGCAATTGACTACTAGCTCCTTTACTCTTTGAGCTTAGCAGGGCGATGGAGTCGATCGCCTTTTAGGTGCATAATAGCGCTACTGTTGTACTTGTCAGCGGCATCGTTCGATGGTGCCGACGATGGTGCTGGCGGTAATATGTTCCGGCAATTGAACCCCGTGTGTTTGTCGGTATGGTTAGAAGTAGCTAAATGGAAAACCCGCCTTTTTATGGCTCGAAAAATCCTCAAACGACTGTTACCAGACCCCAATTCGATTAAACGACACCGTTCACTGCGGCTGCTGGGCAAATGGATTAACGACCCCAATATTTGGCATCTCAACCGCCAATCAGTAACTGTGGCTACATTTGTTGGCCTGTTTTGCGCGTTTATTCCGCTGCCTGGGCAAATGGTCATTGCCGCGGCCCTAGCCGTCAGATTACGAGCCAATTTGGCGATATCGGTGTGCTTGGTATGGGTGTCTAACCCCATCACCATGGCTCCTATTTTTTACTTTTGCTACAAGATCGGTGCACTGGTGCTAGACACACCAGCCGGAGATTTTGTCTTTGAGTTGTCATGGACTTGGCTCAGCCAAGAGTTGTCCGACCTGTGGCAGCCCTTTTTGCTGGGCTGTTTAATCAACGGGGTATTTTTTGGGGTGCTGGGCTCGGCACTTATCCGCTGGCTGTGGCGCCGCCACACCATTAAACGCTGGCGCGAACGCCGCCTTAATCGCAATACCAATTAAACAGTCGTGAGAGCAACGTTAGTCGAAGCGGTAGTTGATAGGTTGCTGCGGTATTTGCAAAGACGGTTGCGAGGACGGTTGTAAGATTGATTGCTAGCTTAATTACTAGGTAGGCGCTGCGACAGTTGCCAAGACAGGTTGCTGGGCAGTTGCCAAATCAAAACATAAACGATAACCGGCTGTTCTAGGCCAGATGATCAACGCGTATTCAGGCTGTACTCACCACTGACTTATAGCGCATGCACCCCATCGAGATAGACCCCCGCCGATAACACAGTGGCAGCGCCTCTGTGCGGCTACCAGCTGCACGGTTTATGACTATTGGAGTTTATACCCGCAGTGCTTATTCGTAGCGCAATGCCTCCGCCGGCTGAACCCGAGAGGCGCGCCAAGCTGGGTAAATGGTCGCTAGTACACTCATCGCGAAGGCGGTAACACAGACTCGAACTATATCGCTCAGCCGCAGATCCGAGGGTAAATAGTCCACCGGGTAGACATCTGAATTCAAAAATTGCAGCGAAAAAAGCGCTTCGATCGCCGCCACCGCATCGGTCACCACCAGCGACATAAATACTCCTAGCAGCGCTCCCAGAGCAGTGCCGAACAGTGCTATTAGTGTGCCCTGTACAATAAATATTGTCATAATCGATGTGGCACTGGCGCCGGCGGTGCGTAAAATAGCGATATCACCGCGCTTGTCGTTGACGATCATCACCAGCGCGGAGATCACATTAAAGGCGGCTACGGCGATGATCGTCAGTAACATCAGGCCCACTAATTGCTTCGACAATTGAATTGCCGCGTAGATATTACCGTAGCTTTGGCTCCAGTCGCGACTGCTAAAACGGTAGGGCAAGCTCTGGTTCAACTCCCAACTGAGCTGCGGCGCTCTGAGGGTATCTTTGAGCGTGAGCCGCAGACCCTTGATTTTTTTACCTACGGGCATCAGTGACAGCGACTTTTCCAGTGAAATCAGTGCGCCCTGCTGGTCGAGTTGGGTACCGGTAGTAAAGGTAGCGACTAGAGTAAATGCTGAAAATACCGGTTTGATGCGTCCGCTCGACAGCTCATTGGCAATCATCAGATTGAGCTTACCGCCCACTGGCACACCCAGCCGTTCGGCCAGGGCACTACCCATAATAATGGAGCGGCTCATTCCGGTTAGACTGGCGAGCAGGTCGCGATCGACATAGTCGTCGATGATCGACACTTGTTGCTCGCGCTGGGGGTCGATGCCATAAACCGATACGGTTTCGACCTCGGCGCCGCGCAGCAACATGGCGTTTAACTGGCTGAAGGGGGCCACCGCCAACACTTCTGGATGCTGCTGTAGACGCTGTTCCAAGGCCTCAAAAGCGCCCTGCTCTAACGCGCCGCCCTGCCCCGCAAGATAAGGTTGCTGTAACGTGTGGGGCACAATGGTGATATGCGGTACCAAACCCAGAATACGACTGCGCATCTCCCGATCAAAGCCGTTCATCACCGACAGCACTAGAATTAACAGTGCTACACCCAGTGCCATACCCAGTACTGACACCAGTGAAATAAAAGACACTAATTGGCTCTGCCGTTTGGCACCGGCGTAGCGCAGTCCAATCACAAAAGGGAAGGCTTTAAGCATCTTGCAGCTGTCCGTCGAGTAGCGACAAGGTACGGTCCATACGCTGTGCCAGCGCCAGATCGTGGGTGACGATAATAAAGCTGGTACCCAGTTGGCCGTTGAGTTCGAGCATCAACTGGTGAATCGATTCGGCGGTGTGGTGATCAAGATTGCCGGTGGGTTCGTCCATCAACACACACGCCGGGTCAGTCACCAGCGCCCTAGCGATGGCAACCCGCTGGCGCTCACCGCCTGAGAGCTCCGGTGGTTTGTGATCGAGGCGCTGCGCTAAACCGACCCGCTCGAGCATAGCGGCGGCACGTTGTTCAATCACTTTTCTCTTTTCACCGCGAATGAGTAGCGGCATGCCGACGTTTTCAAGTGCGGTAAACTCTCCCAGCAAGTGATGAAATTGATAAACAAAACCCAGATAGCGATTGCGCAGCGTTCCCATTGCGTTTTCCGACAGTGCGCTAACACTATGCCCCTTGATCAATACCTGTCCCGAGGAGGGGGTGTCCAAGCCCCCTAGCATATTGAGTAGCGTTGACTTGCCGGAGCCCGAAGCGCCGACCACGGCGATACGTTCACCGGCGGCCACCTGCAAGTCAATACTGCGCAGTACCGTCAGTTCACGGGGGCCCTCGCGGTAAGATTTACTGAGTTGCTGGCACTCAATCACCGGCTCCGCTGACTCTTTCTCTTTATCGTCGAACAAGGTAAACCTCTTTGTCTGAAGTAAGGGTTGCCGGCCAAGGGGACCGATCACTCGTAGCGCAGGGCCTCTGCCGGCTGAATTTTTGCCGCCCGCAGCGCTGGATAAATGGTCGCCAAAGCGCTGAGCACAAACCCACTGCTGGCAATTAACACTAGATCTGCCGTTTCTAACAGCGATGGAATACGGCTGATAAAATACACGTTGGGGTTAAATACCTTGCCACCCAGAGCGTTTTCCAACCAGTAGACAATATCGCCGACCTGCAGCGCGATCGGCACGCCGATAACGATACCCAGCACAATACCCGCCAGCCCCACACTGATACCCTGAATCATAAACACTGCAATAACCGATCGCTGCGAAGCGCCCATGGTACGCAATACTGCAATATCCGCCCGCTTGTCAGCCACCATCATGGTCAGTATCGACACAATATTAAACGCGGCAATGGTGACAATAACCATCAACAGCAAGGAAACCATGGTTTTTTCCATTTTAACCGCTTGAAATAATGAGCCCTGGGTTTGGGCCCAGTCGCGAGCCTGTAACCCCGCCGGCAGGGTCGGTAGCAGCCGCTGCAACTCATCCGCAGCGCTAAACAAGTCTTGAAATTGCAGTCGCAACCCCTCGACACTGTCGCCTAACTGAAATAGCTTTTGTCCATCGGCCAGATGAATAAAGGCGGTATTGCTGTCTAGATCTGCCCCAACTTGAAAGATTCCACTGACCCGATAACGCTTTTGTCGAGGGTGCAGACCCGCCAACGATACCATCACTCGCGGCAATATCACGGTTATTTCGTCACCGACATAAACCCCCATAATACGTGCAAGGATTTCACCGAGAACAATATGATTGGCACCGGCACTGAGGTCGCTCAGCTGACCGCTGATCATATGTTGATGCACCGAAGAGACCTTTGATTCCAGCAGTGGCTCAATGGCGTGCAACTGAACCCCCCGGACAATACCCGGGCGGCTCAGCATCACGTTGCTATCGATATACGGAGCGCTCGCCAGCACCTGCGAGTCGGCCTCGAGCTGCGTTCGCAACCCCCGCCATTGGCTCAGCCTCTGGTCTGGGCCGTCAATAAACCCGTGCGGAACCACCGCCAGTATGCGATTGCGCAGCTCGCCTTCAAAACCGTTCATCACCGACAATACCACCACCAGTGCAATGACACCCAGCACCATACCCAGCAGCGAGATCAGTGAGACAAAGGAAATAAATTGGTTGCGGCGCTTGGCCCGGGTATAGCGCAGGCCGATGAACAGGGATAGTGGTCGGTACATAGGGGCGGCTGAATCCGGTTCTCGATTGAAAGAGCGTGTGGCGGTAGACCTCTCAGCCCGTACCGGCACCGTGATCGCTGGCGGCCAAGGCAGCTTTTAGCGGTCAATGGTAACCGCAGTCTACAGTAATAATGCCTGCGCATCGCGGTTAAGTCGACCATGTCGCAGCATTTAGCTAGCCCAGGGCAAACGGTTTAGCTGGCGGTGTCAGCGTTTGCCAGGCCGGCGCAAAGCGCCTGTTAGTGCTGTGAGAAAAGCTGTAAACTAGCCCCATTTAATCCCTAACAATAATAGCTGCGCCGAGAGCGCTAGTAGAATAGCGCTACTGAGCAGCGCAATAACAGCGCTGTCAGCTGAGGGTTACCGATGCGCTCAACAAGGTCTGAACCGATGATTAACGAACGCCGCAACTTCTTTCGCATCCACGTCGACGTACTAATCAGCCATTTGCTAATCGATCAATCCAGCGCGCTAGCTCATCGAATACCATCGCAGTTTCAACAACAGCCCAGTTTTTCTTTGATGCGCGAGATCCAAACCATCGATCAGGACAGCCAAAAGTACCTGCATTCGGTAGGTGAACAAAGCCGCGAACTGGAACTTTATCTACGCTCGATCAGCAAAAAAATTGATGCTATTAGTGCCCATATTGCGCAAACAGTGTCCCCGAAACTGGAGCAACAGGCCCAATCTATCTCCCTCAGCGAGGGCGGCTTGTCTTTTCATTCCCCGCAACCGGTGGCTCACGACAGCTACTTGGCCATTCAACTGAGCCTACTGCCGGCTCATCAAACACTGATATTATTCGCCAAAATCATTAACTGTTCAGTGGCGCCGGCGGGTGGATTTTTTATCGCGCTGAGTTTTGTCGAACCGCAAGACAGTGACTGCC
>JBLHLU010000076.1:0-14257 GCA_047623385.1 Paraglaciecola psychrophila | reverse complement strand
CAATGCGCTACTGGTATTTGCAGTCTCCACGCAGCAGGGTAGCTATCAGTCGATGATCGAAAATTCGCTGAACCTGTTTACCGGCCAACTGCAGGTGCAGCACCGCGAGTATCTGGCTGAGCCCAAACTGCGCTTCAGTATCCCAGCGGCCACCGCACTGGCTGCGCAGCTGCGCGAATCACTGAGCGCCACTGGTGCTTTTCCCGAACTTACTATCGCCACTCGGGCTAGCGCTTTTGCACTGGCCTCCAGCGACAGTAGATCCTTTGGCCTGCAAATTAGCGGGGTGGAACCGAGCCGTGAGCCGAGCCTGTCGACCCTGCCAGGACAAATCACCCAGGGGCGCTACTTAGCCAATATCGATGCCGCTGAAATCGTTATTGGCAGCGTGTTAGCGCGCAATCTAAAAGTCAGTATAGGCGATGAAATCACCTTGCTAGGCAGCGGTCGAGATGGCTCTTTTGCCGCTGGTTTTGCCACCGTAGTGGGTATTTTTAACTCCGGGGTCAACGATATAGACCGGGGCATGACGCAGATGCCCTTGGGCTATTTTCAATCTTTATTCGCCATGGACGACCACGCTCACAGTATTGTGATCAGCAGCGCTAAGCTGACCCAAGCCGCTGCCCTGCAACAGCAAACTCAGATCTTAATCACTGACCTTGACCCGTTGACCGCTAGAGATTGGGACGCGCTGCTGCCCGGTCTCAATCAAGCCATTATGTCCGATATGCTAAGCGCCGGTTTTATCTATTTAGTACTGGCGGTCTTGGTGGCTTTTAGCGTACTCAATACCCAGCTGATGTCAGTGCTCGAACGCACCCGAGAATTTGGCATTTTAACCGCTCTGGGGGTTCGTCCCGGGCAGCTGAGTGCACTGGTAGTATTGGAAACAGTGATTATGGCGGTGATCGGACTAACCCTAGGTATTGCCGTAGGTTTTGTTCTGACTAGCTGGTTTAGCTATAGTGGCATCGCCTTTGAGGGCATGGAAGAGGTGGCGAATAAATTCAATATGGCCCCGCGGCTATATCCAAAAATTACCGGGTTATCGCTGACCATAGGCCCGCTGGTGGTGTTTGTCGGTTGCATGCTGGCAGCTATTTATCCGGCGCTGAGACTGGTGGCGATAGAGCCTGTCGAGGCGATGCGCGCGGCGTAGCGCGACGCAGCAGAGCAAGGTTAGCCCTTGCGTGACACTTATTAAGCTGACGCAAAACCTTATCGTACTGGGAGCACTGTTAACAACATGCACTTTCATTCAATCGTCACCCTCGCCTGGCGCAACTTATGGCGCAACTATCGGCGCACAGTCATCATGCTTGTGGCCATTGCGGTGGGGGCCTGGGCAATGATATTTCTCACTGCTATGACTCGCGGCATGATCGACAACATGGTGGCCGGCGGCATTGCTACGCTGCCCGGCCATATCCAACTTCATCATCCCCAGTACCGGGATGACCCCAATATTGAAAATAGTATGGGCCCGCCTAACACGGCTCTGCTGGCCGCCCTCCAAAGTCCGGAAGTCAAGCGTTGGAGTGGTCGTGTCAGGGTCTCGGCAGTAGTCGCCAGTGAGCGCGATAGCCGCGGCGTGCTGTTGCTCGGTATCGACCCCACTAGAGCGCTGGGTATCAGCGCCGCTGATATTGTTGAGGGCCGTTTTTTACACAACAGCGATGACAAGGGACTGCTCATCGGGGCGAAGCTGGCACGCCGACTCGAAACCGGTCTCGGTAAACGGGTAGTGATCATGAGCCAGGACCCGGACAACAACGTGGTCGATCGTGGCCTGCGAATTGTCGGTGTTTTCACTGCAAAACTGCCAAGCCAGGAAGAGATTCAGGTTTATACCGGCCGCAACTACGCTCAAGGGATGCTAAAAATGGGCGATCGTATTAGTGAAATAGCACTACACGGTGCAAACTATAATGAGCTGAACGCCTTGAGCCAAACCTTGGCAACGGCGGCACCCGATTTAGAACTATTGACCTGGACCGAACTAGACCCTTTTCTCGGCGTCACCCAAAAAATGATGGACAGTGTGGTCTTTATCTATGTGTTGGTCATTTTTTCTGCGCTGTCTTTTGGGCTAGTAAACACCCTGGTGATGGCCATTTTTGAGCGCACCCGGGAGATCGGCTTAATGTTGGCACTGGGTATGCGCCCGCTATCGATAGTGCTGCAAACAGTCACCGAAGCGCTGCTACTACTCACGTTGGGACTGCTGCTGGGCAATACCCTAGCGGCCTTAACGCTGTGGCTGCTAGCCGGTGGCATCGATGTCTCGGCGGTGGCAGAGGCTATGGCGATGATCGGTGCCAGCGGCAGGCTCACCCCGTCTTTTTATTGGCAGGATCTACTGCTGGCCAATACCGTCGTTTTTATCCTCGGGGTATTGGCAAGTCTGTTACCGGCCTGGCGCGCCGCACACTTAGACCCGATAACCGCACTGTCAAAAACCTAAATCGATCACCCGTTACCGCTAAAGGCAGCCGAACTTATGAGTAAAATGACAGCGCAACACAGTAACGCCGACAGTGCTACCGGGACTGGTCCGGCCATTGTCTGCAGTGGGCTGTGTCAAACTTTTCAACAGGGTGAGGAGATAATCACCGGCCTCGATCAGGTCTCTATTACAGTCGAGCGCGGCGAGTTTGTCTGCCTTTCCGGGCCTTCGGGTTCCGGTAAAACCACCCTGCTCAATGCCATGGGCGGCCTCGCCACTGCTGATAGCGGTCAGATCACCTTGCAAGATCAGCGCATTGACTTACTCAGCAGCGCTGCGCGGGCAGATATCCGCCTGCATCGAATCGGTTTTGTCTTTCAAGCCTATAACTTGGTGCCGGTGCTAAGCGCTAGAGAAAATGTCGAGTTTGTGATGCAGATGCAGGGGGTTGGTGCTACTCAACGCCGACTCAAATCGATGGCGATACTGCGGGAGGTCGGCTTAGCGGGCATGGAACAACGGCGTCCCGCACAACTGTCGGGTGGCCAGCAACAGCGGGTGGCAGTGGCCCGAGCGATAGTCAGCGATCCGGTATTAGTATTGGCCGACGAACCGACCGCCAATCTAGACTCCAACAGCGCCAAGGTATTGATGGACCTATTTCAAAGCCTCAACCGAGATCGCGATATTAGCTTTGTTATCGCCACCCATGACGAGCGGGTTATCGCCTATTGCAATCGACTGATCACCATGAGCGACGGCAAGATTGAGACCGATAAACCTCATCGAGCCGCGGGCGCCTAGGATGCAGTGGACAGTTAGAATCCGCACACTAACTCAGCTCGGACTATCGGTGGCGTTAGCGCTGATAGTGCTGCCGCTGATGGCTGCAGAATATTCAATTGACAGCCATATTAAATACCAACTATCTGGCCAACGTCACGCCAACGATAGCTTGGCCGAAGCGACTGTCGGTGCCAACTCAGCTGATCAGCAAGTGAATTTACGCATCAACATCAGCGGGCGACAACAGCGTTGGCAGTGGCGCGCAGACTATCAGTTAGTCGGGCTATTCGGCGACAGTATTGGCGCCGAGCAGCAGCTGGCAAAACTCACCGGCACTAACAATACGTTGAGCAGCGATGCCGGTAGACTAATGGACTTGACTACGACCGAGCGCAGCCACGATCACAGTGTGGTTCAGCAACGCCTAGACCGACTATATTTGGCCTATACCGGCGATCGCGCCGTGGTGCGTCTGGGCCGACAGGCAGTGAGCTGGGGCAATGGACTATTTTACAATCCGATGGACGTATTTAACCCCTTCGACCCAACCGCCGTTGACCGGGAGTACAAAAGTGGCGACGACATGCTATACGGCCAATACTTGAATGACAGCGGCAGCGATTGGCAATCAGTGTGGGTAATTAGACGGGACCCGCTGAGCGGCAAACGCGATCATCGACGCAATTCCATAGCCGTTAAATACCACGGTTTTATTGGCCAGCGAGAATTTGATCTCGCCCTTGCACAACACTATGACGAGACTCTACTAGCCCTAGGCGCTACCAGCAGTATTGGCAGCGCCCTGTGGCGGGCTGACATCGCTGTTAGTCACACCGATCAGGGTTCAGTGACCAGCGTGGTCAGTAACCTCTCCTATTCCTGGCTGTGGCGGCAGAAAAATATCAGTGGTTCGCTAGAGTATTACCACAACGGCTTTGGTCAGCGCCGCGGTCGCTATTCTCCAACCGATCTGCTGGACAATAGCGCGCTGAGCCGCAGACTTCAGCGCGGTGAACTTTTTACCCTCGGCAGAAACTATCTGGCTGCAGCCATCACCGTTGAAATGACACCGCTATGGCAGCTGACTCCTGCACTGTTTGCCAATGTAGACGATCATTCAACGCTACTGCAGCTGACCAGCCGCCACGATCTGTTGCAGGACCTGCAATTACTGGTAGCAGTCAACCTGCCGAGCGGCGCTGCGGGCACTGAATTTGGCGGTGTAGACAGTGGTTTTAATCGCCATAAAAAAGCCTTAAGCACCGCACCGGGTCGCAGTATTTTACTGCAATTGGCTTGGTACTTTTAGCGGCGATAAGCGTGACTAGAACCCAGTAAAACTCTGGAATAACTACGTTTTATAGGTGGTGGCGAGAGCCGAAACCTGCACTCAGGCGATTAATGACACTGTCGGTGGCAATACTAGCGGCGATACCGAGTTTTTCGGGCAGCGACTTTTTCTTGGCGAATTGCACACTAAAAATATCGTTTTCTTTGCGCTGCGACATCAGGTATTCGTCACTGGTCTGAATATCGTCTATCAAATTTTGCTCCAGCGCGCGCTGGCCATACCAAATTTCACCGGTTGCCACCGTGTTTACATTGACTTGGGGGCGGTGACTGGCAACAAACTCTTTGAACAATTCGTGGGTGTCTTCCAGTTCTTCGACAAATTTCTGTCGACCCTTGTCGGTATTTTCACCAAACATGGTCACTGTGCGCTTGTGCTCACCGGCAGTAAACATCTCAAAGTCGATGTCGTTCTTCTTCAGCAGTCGATGAAAGTTAGGCAGCTGCGCAACCACGCCGATCGAACCGATGATAGCAAAGGGCGCAGCCAATATCTTATTGCCAATACAGGCCATCATATAGCCGCCGCTAGCGGCGACAGCGTCCACCGCAATGGTCAGCGGAATATCCTGCTGGGTAATGCGTTTTAGCTGAGAGGACGCCAGACCATAACTGTGCACCATGCCACCGGGACTCTCCAAACGCAGTAAAACTTCGTCCTCGCGAGTGGCAATGGTCAGTATTGCAGTAATCTCTTCCCGCAGATTTTCAACTTCAGAGGCTTTGACATCACCGTCGAAATCGAGCACAAAGACCCGTTTTTTCTTCTCTTCGCTGTCATCTTTTTGTTTTTTCTTGTCCAGCTTCTGCTGCTTTTTAAGCTGCTTCTGCTCCTGCTTGTACTCCTCCTCGCTAAACACTGCCGCCTTCAACGTCTCTTCCAGGTCGTCGTAGTCATCGTTAATACGGTTGACTTCGATGGCACCGTCAGCAGATTTTTGGCCGCGTCCACCGGCGGCAATGACACCGACCACGACAAACAAAATGGCGGCAACAATAGTAATAGCCTTGGCCAGAAAAAGGCCATAGTCACTCAAAAATTCCAAGATTTACTCCGGTAGTTGGGTCTGTCACGGCGGGTATACACAGCAGCCCAACGAGCCGCTTTGGCACAGACATCGCAAAGGGTTTATGCCGGTAAGGCAGCCCGAGAGTTTCTCCCCTGTAGCAGTCGAAGTCAAGACTAACTACTACCATTGTGAGACCGCTGCCTTGGCGGCTTCGTTGAGTGGTCTAACGACTAGGCCGCTGGCGGCGAGGCTAATGGTAAACTCAGCGCCATCCTTCATCGGCAGATAGCTAGCGGTGCCATAACCGGCGTCAATAATAGTCAGCAGGCGGCCATCTTGTTGTAACCAGCTCCATACATCCAACTCTAAACCCAGTATCAAAGGATTGGCCGCGCGGCCCAAATCGTAGACAGTGCCCGCCTTACTGCGCTCGTCCTCAAGGGAATAATAGCGGCCACTCAACTGATCTAGGCGGTAACCCGGCTGCAGCCCGAGGGCCGCTAGCCGAGTATTCCATGTCAACACTTTGACATCCAACTGCCACAAATCGCCATTGAGGGGGTAGCGTTGTGGCTCGCCTACCGGGGTTTCAATACTAACGTCAAAGCTGTGCGGACTGTTGTATTCAAAGCGAAGTTTGGCGATAGCTTGCTCACCGTTCAATTGCTGGTAGCTGTAGACATCTAACGCCACTAACGACAGCGTGGCAGCTAGTGCAATCAAAAAAAAACCTAACATGCACCGTACCCAAGCCATGAACCAATGGCGCTTGAACAGCATACGCCAAGCAATGACCGCTAGGACAAAGCCGCTGGCTACGATCAGCGCGGCGATAATAGTATAGGCCATAAGGTCACTCTATTGCGGTGGCTGTGCACGGATCTGTACAAAGCCTGCGTCAAGACGATGCCGGCAATAAGCAGCGACCCGACCGGGACGATACTGAGCTTATTGTTCGATGGCAAAGCCCAGCGCCGCCAGCCCTTCTTCGGCAACGTCGAGAATTTTGTCGTTGCCACGGTGACTAAATTCTAACTCGTTGAGATAATACTCCAGACTAATCAGCGTATCAGCTAGCGTTTCCAACAGCTGATGGTGTTGCGCTGGTCGACTGGTCTGTTTGATATGGCTATCGACAAACGCAGCACAACTTTTCAAAATGGCCGCAGCACGGCGGTATTTCAATACCTGCAAGCCGCCGCGCACGGTATTGAGTGACGCTGGCACTTGGGCGATATGAACCGCGTCAAATTCGGCATCGAGGTAGGAGGATATGGACTGTTTAACATTGTTAATACCCGCTTTAGCCTCATTAAGAACACAGCGTTGGGCTTCAGCAAGGTAGCTGTCGGCGACGATCTGGTCGCGCTGATCGGCGTCCGCCGTATTCAATGCAACAACTGTTGTCTCCCGCCGATCGAGGCTAGACAGCGCACTCTCTACATAGATCACTGCATCGGCCAAGCGCTGCAGGCCCGCGAGTGGCGCGCTGGCGCCGGTGCTAGCGTGCAACTCCGGCAATTGCTCAAGCAGTACCGCTCGCGGGCCGGTCAAGTTGAGAATACTGAGGGTGTCGGCAACACGGCTGATCACTGCTGTCAGCTGAACGCTGTCACCTTCGCTAATAGCTCCGTGCTGCGCGCACAGTTCCAACAGGTCTTTGGCTCCGCGCAGTTCTTCAAACAGCGCCCGCACCACCGTTTCTATGGTGTCTTGGCTGGGACCGTGCATAAGCGCCCGCTGGGCGACAATATCATCGTCTGTGGTTGCCAGTTGCAACAGTGAAAATGCCTGTTTTATGGCGCGGGCCTCAGCGCTGTCGTAGGTCGACAACATCAACATAAATAACAAGTCGCGCAATACGCTCTCAGAATAAGCCTGCGCTAGACCCGCTTCACCGCTGCTAGCTAACAGCCGCAATGACTTCTCTATGCTGGCCAAGCTGCGCTTACGATTGAGGGTCAATTCGAGTTTACCCGCTGCGAGGGCGGCCAGTACTGGCACCGCCACCCGCAGTAATAGGGCACCGGGATGATCACCGAGCAGGCTGACGATACGGTTGAGGGCGCGCAAACTATACTCATAGTGCAGAGCGTTGTTCGGCTCTCGCATCAAACCGACAAAGCCGGCCTGAAACATATGGCTCAAGCGCTTTGAACCGGCCAGTAACAAGGGCATTTGAGGGCTATCACCGACTGGCGCGAGTACTCCTTCGAGGGTGATTTCACCGATGAAAAAGTGATGCTCAGCCAGCAGCTCGGCGCGGCGACTAATCCGCATTTCGTTAACATAGGGGATAACCAATATCGGCAGGACTTGTTTCTCGGTAGCGACATACTCAATATAGCGCGGTAGTACAAAGTAGGCCTGCGTCAGAGCCTTGAGCATTACTTCGGTATTTTTCCCCGCGCCCTGCTCAATCACTCGCATCAACAGCGCCATCTCGTCCGCTAGCAGCGCGGCACCGGGGAACTCGATTAGCCGAAAAGTACCACCAATTTGCGCGATCTTATCAATCGAAGCCCCGAGGTGTTCGGCTTTGCTACGATCGGCCAAAAACGCTTCAAACTCGGTCGCTGACTGAACAATACCGTCTTCTATTTCGCCCCTGACCATAGCCAGGGAATTGAGATTAACTTCGACTTCGAAAGACACGAAGGCTCCTTATTGTAATCGATAAATTCGACCGTAATCGGGCCGGTACTGTCGTCAAGCACTCACGCTTTGTCAGCAACAGCCCTCGACCTCACAATGAGTTTTATCAGTATAGTACCAATCCATTATTTTCGGTTATTTTATCGAATACTTACAATTACTTGCATCACACTTTTAAACATAACTACATTGATTAAGGCAGCCCGGCGCAGCCGTGTCAGCAAGATAAAGACGACAAGAGCGAGGCGGCCATCGAAGAAATATCATCAACATTGATGCTTTATTAAACAATACCAGCAGTAATTTACTAAAAAGTGAGGATATTGTTAGATAAATAGCAACTGAGCTTTTAAAATGCGCAGTTAAGCCTATAGTTAGCCAACAGCGCGGTACCTGATACCGTAAATCTAAGCCCCAAGGGAAGCCGAGCCATGTCGCAATCCATGCCGCAATCGTTTATTAGCAACTTTCTCGGCCAAGCGCCGGTCTGGTACAAGCAGACAATTTTGGCATTTTTAGTGCTAAACCCCCTGTTATTAGTCACTGTCGGCCCCTTTATTACCGGCTGGATATTAATTCTCCAATTTATCTTCACCTTGGCACTAGCGCTTAAATGTTATCCGCTACAACCCGGCGGACTGCTTGCCATCGAGGCTATCGCAATCGGCATGGCCTCACCGGAAGTCGTCTATCAAGAGGTGGTAAGCAATATTCAAGTACTCTTGTTGTTGGTGTTTATGGTGGCGGGCATCTTCTTTATGAAGGATTTACTGCTATTTGTATTCTCCAAGATCCTGTTGAATGTGCGCTCCAAGATTGTCTTGTCACTACTTTTTTCGATAGTCTCAGCCTTTCTCAGTGCCTTTCTCGATGCGCTGACGGTAACTGCGGTATTGATTAGTGTCGGTACCGGCTTTTATGCGGTATATCATAAAGTCGCCTCCGGTGGCGGCGGCCAGCATGCTGACCACGATCACGGCGATGATTCGGCAGTTATCGACCACTACCGGGAAGATCTCGAACAGTTCCGCAGTTTTCTTCGCAATCTGGTTATGCACGGTGCCGTAGGTACAGCCCTAGGCGGTGTTTGTACACTGGTCGGCGAACCGCAAAATCTATTGATCGCCGAAAAAGCGGGCTGGAACTTTATCGAGTTTTTCCTAGTCATGGCCCCGGTCAGTATGCCGGTATTGGCCATAGGACTGGTCACCTGCGCAGCTCTGGAACACTTCAAAATATTCAGCTACGGCACGCAACTGCCGCAAAATGTACGCGCTGTCTTGGAGGCTCACTCCGCCGAGCAAGACGCCAAGCGCAGCAACCGCGACCGCGCAGCACTGGTCATTCAAGCCCTTACAGCACTCTTTCTGGTAGTGGCCCTAGCCACTCATATCGCCGCAGTAGGACTAGTAGGACTGGCGGTTATCGTCATCCTGACCGCCTTTAACGGTATTGTCGACGAACATCATATCGGCGAGGCCTTTCAGGAGGCACTGCCCTTTACCGCTCTGTTAGTGGTCTTTTTTGCCATTGTGGGTGTTATCCACGAACAGCACCTGTTTAACCCGGTTATTAATGCGGTACTCGCCATGGACTCATCGATCCGCCCGGTGATGTTTTTTATCGCCAACGGTGTGCTCTCGATGATTAGTGATAATGTTTTTGTCGCAACCGTGTATATCAACGAATTGAGCACGGCTCTGACCAGCGGTGCTATCAACCGAGCGGAGTTCGACCAGCTTGCGGTGGCCATCAATACCGGCACCAATATCCCCAGTGTTGCCACTCCCAATGGTCAGGCCGCCTTTCTATTCTTACTGACCTCGGCACTGGCGCCGCTGATTCGTCTGTCCTACGGGAAAATGGTGGTGATGGCACTGCCGTATACCATTACTATGAGTATTGTCGGCGTTGCTGCGGTGAAGTTTCTAATATAAAGACGGTTACTACTACCAGCCATAACAACCCGACAGGGCGTCCAGTCATTTGCGCCCTTAGCGGGGCCACACCAACAGCCCGCCGCTGGCTTTGTCAATCGCCTCAAGGCGCAACTGATGTTGCTGCAACTCTTCGCTGCTGGCGGTAATAACCGTTAGTGGCGCTCTCGCTGTAGCGAGTCGCCGGATACTGTTGCCGGCTGAGCCATCACCCTTAGTATCTTCTCCAGCCAATAACAAATTTGTCTGACCACCGGTCATTAGCAAATAAACATCCGCCAATATTTCCGCGTCTAACAAGGCTCCATGCAGATCCCGCTGGGAGTTGTCGACACCGTAGCGTCCACACAACGCATCGAGGTTATTTCTCTGCCCAGGGTGCTTTTTACGGGCCATAGTGAGCGTATCGATGACCGTGCAATAATGTGCCATAAGCTTGGGTTTGCTTACCGACAGTAGCTTGTATTCGCTGTCGAGAAAGCCAATATCGAAGGGCGCGTTGTGAATCACTAACTCAGCGCCGTTGACAAATTCCAAAAAGTCGTCGGCAATGGCGCTAAAAACAGGCTTGTCGAGTAGCGATTCATTGCTAATACCGTGCACCTCCATAGCGCCAGCATCGATTTCACGCTGAGGGTTTATATACTGATGATAATGGCGACCGGTAAGCTTGCGGTCGACCAATTCGACCCCGCCGATCTCAATAATACGGTGGCCCTGACTGTGCTCCAGACCAGTGGTTTCGGTATCTAGTACAACTTGGCGCATGTTCAGGCTCCGGTAAGTTTAGTTTTGACCGGGGCTTTTAGCCCCAGTTCGTCAATACCGCGATTGGCTAGCTGATCAGCCATTTCATTCTCGCGGTGGCCACTGTGCCCCTTGACCCAGCGCCATTCGACTTGATGACGTTGCGCCTGTATGTCTAAGGCGCGCCACAGGTCAGCATTTTTAACCGGCTTTTTTGCCGCGGTCAGCCAGTTACGTTTTTTCCAATTGACCAGCCACTCGGTGATACCCTTGCGCACATACTGGGAGTCGGTGGTTAATACCACCTGACAGCCCTCTTTGAGTTCTTTTAAACCCTCGATCGCAGCGCTGAGTTCCATACGATTATTGGTTGTATCGACCGCGCCACCCCAGATTGCCTTCTCCTGGCCCAAAAAGCGCAGCAGTGCGCCCCAACCTCCCGGCCCGGGATTGCCACGGCAGGCGCCGTCGGTAAATATCTCAACAGTTTTCATGCATACTCTCAGCAACTGCCCAGGGTGACACGGGCTACCGTTAATTTTACGGCAGGGCGCTTGTACAAGCGACGTTTTTACCTCAGAACGGTGATTTTATTGGTCTCAACAAAATCTCTGCAGCGGTTAGCTGCCATACCCACTCCGATGCATGGCTGCCTACACCGACCGGATCAAGTCCACGTCATCATCATCCACTTTGTCGTCAATCATACGCTGTACATCGGCCTCTGGCAGACGATAAAAACGCCAGATAATAAAGGCGGCTATCACTGCCCCCGTTGCTGGCACCAGGGTAAACAGGATAAAAATGCCCTCTAAGGTCTCGGCTGTTTGCTCGACATTGGCTTGGTAGCCCATCGACCCCAGTAAAATACCTCCCGCCCCCGCGGCTACCGCCTGGGTGAATTTGGTCATAAAGGTCTGTACAGAAAACGCCAATCCCTCCACTCGCTGACCCAATTTCGAGTGCCCGTATTCGACAAAGTCGGCGGAGAACATACCCATCAACAACAGCGGTAATATTAATGCACCGGAACGCAGGCCACTGAGAAGTAACACCGTGTAGATATCGGCGTAGCCGATCACAAACTGCAACACACTCACTGTTGCCCCGACTAACATGCCGCCAATAAAAATTTTCTTTTTACCAAAGCGTCGAATTAAAAAAGGAATCAATGGTGCCACCAACAACATCGGTAAAAAGGCCGACAGCATTAGTGGCATCACCCAATCAGAGGCACCGTTACCGAGATTATAAATCGCAAAATAATTCCCAACCACCAGTGTGGTATTGAAAGCCATGGCAAAAAACAGTGCTAGGTAGAAAATTTTCAACGGCCGGTGCTTGCCGATATAACTGATATTCTCAGCCAGTGTTGGCGGCTTCTGGCTGCGCCGTCGATAGCGTTCGATAGCGTAAAAACGCAGCGGGGTCATTGCTATCATGGCCACAACACACAGCATTAACGCGGCTCTGGTCCAGCCGAGCGCCTCAATCATCGGCATACCGACTGCGGCGACTACTAGCCCCGCTATAATGGCCGCCACCCTGCCCCAAGTTAAAATCAACACGCGTTCCTCTGAACTTTTTGCCATCGCCGTAGACAGGGCAAAAATAGGTACGTCGCACAGTGTGTAAATCATGCCCCAAACAATATAAGTCACATAGGCATACAATAAACTAGCACTGTCACTTAAATCTGGATTGATAAAAATAACAATCGTTGCCAATGGCAGCAATATATTAACCGCCTTAATCCAAGGTAAAAACTTGCCGCCTTTAAAATTTGTACGGTCGATAATAACACCTAGCATAGGGTCGTTGATCGCATCCCAAGTGCGGGCAACCAAAAACAAAACACCCACAGCTGTGGCGCTGATACCCACCACATCAGTGTAAAACAGATTCAAAAACTGCAGCATCAACAGATAAATTATATTCTGGCCAACGAAGAAAAATCCGTAGGCCGCCCGCTCCGTTTTTGATGTTTCCACGCGACGTTCTCCTATTACATTATTTTTTATTATTAGTGGCTGTCAGCGGCACTGCCGCGCAGACACTTTAACCAATGGCAGTTCATCGCATGAATCAATCGCGACATGGTTTTTTCACTGAGTTTACCCTGGCTGTTGGCCACCATAACGCGCAGTGGCATCTCCGAGGCAATCGCCTCAATAACAATACGGTCCTTGTCCGACGCCTCACCCACCATAGCATCAATCGTTTTTTTAACCTGCTTAAGTAACAGCCTACCAATCCAACTGTCTTGCACTTCAAATAGCGTCGAATTCATTTGGTAAGGGCGGGTGGGAATGGCGGTGGGAATAGCGTGACCTAAAAGCGTGACAAAGCTCACCTCGTCGAAGTTGCGATGCTGTGGCGCGTAATAGGTCGCCAGTGCAGTGTCGCGAGCACCTAGCGCATGCGCAGTTGTTATCGACAGCGACTGCTCGAGACGAATATCTTCTATCGATGCTCCTATCGAAACCGTGTATTGATCACTCTCTACCCGCCATGTGGCACTGTCGCAGTGCCAGAAGGCAAAGCTGCGGTGGTTCAGTGTCAGACAGATTTCAGCTTCTTGGCCCGGTTCCAAAAAGACTTTATCAAAGGCCTTTAACTCTTTACTAGGACGGTGTACCGAACTATTGGCCTGCCCAACGTAAAGCTGCACTATTTCGCCGCCGGCTCTAGTGCCTTCATTTTTTACCCGCAGACGGACCGCGAGTTCAGTGTTTTCATCCAGACTTAGCTCACCGCTGCTGCCCTCACCGACACGCAGTTGTGAGTAACTAAACTGGGTGTAAGACAGCCCGTGGCCAAAAGGGAAGGCCACTTTTTGACCCGTAGTGTTAAAATAGCGGTAGCCAACCCAGATACTCTCCCGGTATTGCGACTGCCGAGTCTCACCCGGAAACCAATTGTAATTGGGGCTGTCACTGATATCGCAGGGAAAGGTTTCTGCCAGTTTGCCGCTGGGGTTGAGTTCACCAAACAAAATATCTGCCAGTGCCGAGGCCCCGGCCTGGCCACCTAAATAGGCTTCCAGTATCGATGGCACCGCATCGATATCGCGCAGCGTAACCGGGGCACCATTTTGTAATACCACCACGATTTTGTGATGAACCGGCAACAGTGCAGCCAATAGCTGCAGCTGTGCCGCGGGCAAATTCAAGTGACTTCGATCGAAACCCTCAGATTCATACTCGGGTGTTAACCCGACAAACACCACCACTTTGTCAGCCTTTTGTGCCAACACTAGCGCCTGCGCCCTATCGGCCTCGCTCGCCTGACCACTGAGGCTATAGCCCTGAGCGTAGTGAACC
>JBLHLU010000075.1:0-14274 GCA_047623385.1 Paraglaciecola psychrophila | reverse complement strand
CATAGAGTAAGTGAACAGGGTTTGCGGAAATCTCCGAGGCGTCAAAATTGAACACTTTAGATAATATTTTGAATGCAAATCGTGTGGATAAGCCATTCATACCTTCGTTGACGCCTGCGCCATCACGATATTCTTGGATGCTTTTTGCTTTGGGGTCGGTATCTTTGAGGCTCTCTCCGTCGTAAATTCTCATTTTAGAAAATACATTGGAATTTTCAGGATCTTTCAGTCTGGATAGAGAGGTAAATTGAGCTAACATTTTTAGTGTGTCTGGGGCGCAAGGTGAATTTGACAAAGAGCTGTCAATAAGCAGTTTTTCATATATTTTTATTTCGTCAGATACCCGTAGACAATAGGGAACCTTGACGATGTTGATACGATCAATAAAGGCCTCATTGTTTTTATTATTTTTGAATGTGGTCCACTCCGACTCATTAGAATGGGCAAGAATAACACCTTGAAAAGGGATCGAACTCAAACCCTCGGTGCTATTGTAGTTTCCTTCTTGGGTGGCAGTAAGTAGCGGGTGAAGTACCTTTATAGGTGCCTTAAACATCTCGACAAACTCCATGATGCCCTGGTTGGCTCGACACAGTCCGCCAGAAAAACTGTAGGCGTCGGGGTCATTCTGGGGGAAGTCCTCGAGTTTTCTTATATCAACTTTGCCGACCAAAGAGGAAATATCTTGATTGTTTTCATCCCCGGGTTCGGTTTTGCTGACGGCAACTTGGTTGAGTATAGATGGGTGTATTTTGATAACCGTAAATTGACTAAGATCGCCATTGTACTCTTGCAGTCGTTTGGCAGCCCAGGGTGACATAATGTTACTGATGTAGCGGATAGGAATGTTGTAGTCTTCCTCCAGAATCTTACCGTCTTCATCTGGATTAAATAAGCCCAAGGGTGACTCAAAAACAGGCGAGCCTTTTAGGCAGTAGATAGGTTCTTTTTCAATAAGAGATTTGAGTTTCTCAGCCAGTGACGATTTGCCACCACCTACAGGCCCAAGTAAATAAAGTATTTGTTTTTTCTCTTCCAGACCTTGGGCAGCATGACAAAAATAGGAGACTATATTTTCTATAGCGTCTTCCATGCCGTAAAAATCTTCAAAAACTTTATAACGTTTTATAACTTTATTGGAAAATATTCTGCTTAGTCGAGGGATGTTAGTGGTATCGATGATCTCAGGTTCGCCGATCGCTGCGAGTAATCTTTCGGACGCTGTTGCATAAGCATTGCTATCAGCTTTGCAAAGATCTAGATATTCTTGAAGGCTGTACTCTTCTTCCTGGTTTGATGCGTACCGGTCCTTGTATTGGTTCAGTATGCTCATTATCTTCTCCTCGCGACAAAAATCTTATGATTAACTGCTGTATGGTGGCTAGCGGTAATTCAATGACTTTCAATAAAATTAAGATCGGCAATGACGATTTTAATCAATTGTGATGTCCATGGCGGTGAAAATATTTCTAACTACGGTTAGTTTAGTCTTAAGCGTGAGTACTAGCTACATAAAGTGAAAAATAAGCCCGTTGATATTCATCGGCAGTAGTTAGGCGATGGCCAGTATCGTGCTCTTTGGTGAGTATTGGGTGTTAGTTGGGGCTTTGTTCAGCAGCCTCAGCGCCCCGCGAGAAAGCCCCTCTAAGCAGCTTTTGCAAATAATTCGTAGTCGCTCTGGTCGGTACACCGAGCTCTGCTACCGGCAGTATCAATTAGTCCCAGCCAAGGCGGCTTTAAGTTACCCCTGGCCGTCCATAAGTTGCTCTCAGTGGCATCACCACCGTAGCCTGCACAAATTCAAAGGGCTAACGATAAGTGTTTTAGTGGCCGTGTTACAGCTTTACAAAAGCACCATGGCCGGTATGGATACAGTGTTAGCAGCTAAGCTTGACGATTATTTTCGGCCTGCACTTACTCAGGCCGTTGATTGCCTTTCGGTTTTGCCAGTCAATTAACGAATACTATCATTGTGCGCAACAGCCAGTGATGATGCTTATAGGGAGATTTCGTCGGTGGTATTTGAATCGGCGCTCAGTGTGTTTTGATTCAACGTTTGTTAATCTGCTTGGGCAGCGTTACTTACTACACCCCGCAAGAACATAATGGTTACTTATTGATAACTTTTATACTCAGGGCGGTCCAGTGTTGAATAAAGCCGCGACGTTATCGCCGTTTTGAAACACCATCGTGGTGTAAATCTTCAAATAACCTAACGCTAGCGTGCCAGCTAGCGTCAGACCCAGCGGGCAGTGACTATTGACTTAAGGCACTCTGCCTTTGACTCAGGTGGGCAGGCATACAATGCGTCAAACTATTCGTATTTGCATTATGCCAATGATCTGGTCAATCGTGGCAAAGGTGGCAGTAATAATGATCAACCCGCAATAAAGGGGATGGCCGAGCAGAAATACTTCATCGGATAATTTCCGGGTAGCGGTATCGGTGTGGGCTGGATAGGTTAGGTTGCAGTGCTAATCACAGATTGTGGCGATTGCCTAGATCACGAGCCACCAAGTAGGGCCAGCCAAGTCTAGGCCTACATGCTGCGTTGGCTATAAGTCACTGATTTAGAATAATAGCAGGCCTTCGCAGACCTTATCTGGACTGCCGACTATCAGCCGGCTCATCCAAGTACTTTTGCCGGGTATACCAACTAGAGCTATCCATTCTTTACTGCATAAGCCACCGCTGCTATTGGCTTAAATTCTGATCTGGGTCCATTAGATTGATCGTCGTGATTGATATTGTAGCTGAGCCGGGGTTCAGCGGGCGGTGAGGTAAGCTTACCAGTGGGCCGACTGATAATGCTGGCAGCGTCGTTGGTAAACTAGGTCCAGTCCTGCTTGCTGAACTCGGTGCCGAGGTGATCGATGAAGTGTCGGATTTTTACGGAGAGGATGTGCCGGCTGAGATAAACCGCGTAGATACCGGAATCTATATCGCAGACCGTTGTTTGCTAATCCGACAGCACAGCATCGAAGGCGCTGTTCATAAGATGTATCTTTATCGACCAAGCCGGTTGCAGCGCCACGCCGTTGCCGGACAAGTTCGCTACAGGCAAGGCCTGGGCGTTGTTGGTCTGAAAGTTACCGGCGACCTGAAGGTTAATAGAACGACCTTGATCGTTGCGAAATTGCGATAAAGCGGCAACGGCTGCGAACTCGAAGTGGGAGGTTAGACAATTACCAATGATCAGCGCCTCTGATGTCGTCGGTCTGCCATGCTGCGCCCATTAGTGGGGGCCCAAGTTCTTGCTTTCAACCTCACCGGCGTATTCAGTTGCGTACAGGCTGAGATCGCGGAATAAGCTAGTTTGACTAAAGCTAGCCTAAACGATGGCTATTATCTGGTGAGTAGCGAAGGTATTCAGATGAATGGCCGTATCGGCATGACTGATTGAGTATGAGATTGGTTTTGATATGGAACGCTCCAAGGTTTGCGAGCATGCGTTAGGCAATAGCGCATTCCAGCGTGAGCGCTAGGGGTAACTCAAGGTTACGAATATTTTTTGTGGTGGATAAGCGATTGCCAGTATCCTGCCTTCTAGGGTATGTTAGCTATAAATGAGGCACTTATTGTGCCGATACTCCCACAGGATTCGCGCAGCCAAAGCGCAGCAGTCCTCAAATCACCCTGCACAGTATAAAGGCCGAGTGCTCCACAAGCGATATCGGATCACCTGGCGTAGCGACGACCGAGTTCTACAGTTAGGGTTTGGTGCGTCCGCTCGGTAAATGTAGTACTGGCGAATATAGGAAACAACCAAGCTTGAGCAGCTCAGATTCCACGGCGCGCCCATGGTGGCGTGGCGCCGTATTTTATCAGGTGTACCCACGATCTTTCGCCGACTCCACGGGCAACGGCGTAGGCGACCTTCCAGGCATCACTGCACGGCTGCCGTACATTGCGGAACTGGGGGTCGATGCAGTCTGGGTTTCTCCCTTTTTCAAGTCCCCGATGTACGACAACGGCTACGACGTTAGTGACTACTGTGAAGTAGACCCGTGCTTTGGCACGCTGGCCGACTTCGATGCGCTGGTCACGGCAGCTCATGACCTCGGTCTGCGGGTGATGATCGACTGGGTGCCCGCCCACACTTCAACCGAGCACCGCTGGTTTCAACGTGCCCTTCAGGACCCGTTGAGCGAGGAACGCGACTACTACGTCTTTCGTGACCCGGCACCGGAGGGCGGTCCGCCCAACAACTGGCGCGCCACATTCGACTCCAGCGCACCGGCGTGGACCCTAGACCCGGCGAGTGGCCAGTATTATCTCCACTCCTTCTTAAAGGAGCAGGCAGATCTCAACTGGCACAACCCGAATTTGCGCGCCGCCATGCACGATACGCTGCGCTTTTGGCTCGATCGAGGTGTCGACGGCTTCCGCATGGACGTAGTCCACAACATCGGCAAAGACCCGGCCCTCGCAGACCGGCCCGAAGCTGTCGCGCGATTGCCGCATATGCTTTTCAACGATGACCCTAGCACTCACGGCTATTTGCGCGAGATACGCGCTCTACTGGCTAGTTACCCGGGAGATCGCACCAGTGTCGGTGAGGTTTTCCTACTCGATACGGACAAGGTAGCGACCTATTACGGGCACGATGATGAACTGCATATGTGCTTCAACTTTCCGCCGCTGCTTGCTCAGTGGAATGCTGAAGCCTGGCGCAGTTGTATCGAGAGTACCTACAACGCTTTCGAATCCCGCGATGCCTGGCCTACTTGGGTGCTCTCGAATCACGACCAGAAGCGGCATCGCACACGTTACGAGGGCAGTGAACTTCGAGCCAGGGCGGCGGCGGTGCTGCTGCTGACTCTGCGTGGAAGCCCCTTCGTCTATCAGGGCGAAGAGCTCGGCCTGCTCGACGCTGAGGTGCCCGAGGACCGCATTGTGGATCCCGCGGGACGCGACGGCTGCCGCGCGCCGATTCCTTGGACGGATCAGGCGCCATGGGGCTGGACCGTTAGGCCCTGGTTGCCATTCCCACCGGAGTGTGCCGAGCGGAACGTAGCCACGCAGCAACGCAAGCCGTCCGGGATCCTGTCTTTGTACAAGCGTCTTTTGACCCTCCGACGGAATCACTCAGCATTGTCCAGCGGCACCTTTGACCTACTGGACTCGCCGGCTGACACTATTGCCTATGAGCGCCGCGACGGAACGCAGGTGATTACTGTGGTGGTCAATTTTGGGGATAGGGTGGTTGAACTCCCGTCTTTGCTGCAAGGCACTGTGCTGTGTTCGAGTGCGCAGCGCGCTGCGGGTCCGTGCCGAACGTTGGCGCCGAGTGAAGCCGTCGTGCTGCAAATATCGGAGTAACCGCGGTCTCGATAGTAGCGCGGTACCGCCGCGCCTTGGCAAAGCCCGTGAACACCGAAACAGGCAAAGCAGTGCAAAATCTAATGGGATACTTTGCACATAAAGCATCAAATTTTCACGTATTGCTTTTGGAAAAATACTCTGCCGGCCGCGCGGCGGATAGGTGAATGCCATTATCGTGCTTGCTAGGGTATGCTGTATTTTAGTAGTGCATTTATTCTGTCTATATTCTAACACTATTATAGAATTGCAGTTATTGGCTGTATCTCTGGCTTATCATTTAATCGAGATTACGCTTTGAAAAACAGTGGTATAGACTCTTTGAAGAGTTGTTTTTGACAAAATTCAATGAACTAATTTAATACGCTAATATAGCTATTTTCATAGCGCAGGCTCTTTACGTAATGACTGAACTCAGGCTGCTTTAAAAAAAGAATCAGTTACGTTTGTTTCAGAGCTTCATTCTCTTTTGGCGTTTATCTAATGCTAGCAAGGTATGCCAAGTTTACACGGAGCCTAATATAAATCCATAGCGCGAGAAACTTCTGGTATTGTCTACCGAAAAAATAATTGACTTTATTGATTACGTTGATGATGAGGTAATAGCTGAAAGAGTCAACAGACGTTAACTTCACCGAGCTATTGTTGAAATTTTCGTTATGGGTGATTTTTATAGTTGAAAGCGCTGGGTAAGTTTTATCACGACGAGGTGTGTTGGAAAAAGCAGTATTGATGAAGTAAGTGTTCCACTCACATTCAGTATACTTGAGTAAAAAAATATTGGTATTCGATGGTCCGCCGTCAGTTAGTAGTGGTTTTTGGGGCTCCATCTAAAAATGGGTAAAGCGTTGTTTTACTAAAGGGGCTACTTAAATTATCGGGCCCTTTAAATACAATAAATCTCTAAATTAGATAGTTTGCGAGTCATGCCTTAGTCATATTAAAAATAATTATTACGCCAGAGTATAAATATGTTCTTTTGGTGTAAAAATAATTTTTATTATTCCATTTTCATTATAACGCTTTCGCTTAATGTAAGTTATGCTTGCCTGCAACTACCTATGCTCTGTTCTGGGCCCGCACATCCCCTCAGGCTTAGTAATTCTTTTTTGTTATATGTCGTCATGTTATTTTTACCGGTTTTTTTGAAGACTATTTACGCTTTTTTCTATTTTTATATAAGTGTATTTTCTAATTTGTTTCTTAGTGCAGTAGAAAAAAGTAAAAGGTTGGAGGTCGGTGTAGTGAAGATTGTTTCTATATTCGTGTCTATAAGTAGCAACTGTTACCGATGGTGAATAATTGAAATAGTTGTGAAGTGATCTATAAATAATTCTTCAGCGTATAATTTTAGCACACCAAAATAATTGATATAATTGCTTGGTAAAGGTGTAGTATTTATTTGCATCACCTGGGGAAAGAGATTAGATTACAGGCGCCAACACTGTTCATAAATTAATTTTTAGAACGGTTGTACGCAGTTTTTGGTGGGTGTTTACTGTGCTAAGTATTTCGGCATTAAAAATAAACTCTTAAGAGTAGAGGTTACAAATGACTAATAACTTAAGCGCCAGCGATCCGGTTGGCATGTCCTTTTGGTTGATATCGATGGCGATGGTCGCTGCGACTGTGTTCTTCTTAATAGAACGCGATCGTGTCAGTGGTAAATGGAAGACATCATTGACAGTATCGGGTCTAGTGACCTTGATCGCTGCAGTGCATTATTTCTATATGCGTGATGTATGGGTAGCTACTGGTGAAACGCCAACGGTTTATCGTTACATCGACTGGTTACTCACAGTGCCGTTGCTTATTATTGAATTCTATTTGATTCTTTCTGCAATTACTAAAGTACCGGCTGGCGTCTTTTGGCGTTTATTGGTGGGTTCTTTAATAATGCTGCTGGGTGGTTTTGTTGGTGAAGTGAATCCTGACTACGTAGTCTCTGGTTTTGTCGTTGGAATGATCGGCTGGTTCTGGATTATGTACGAAATATTCTTGGGCGAAGCTAGTAAGATCAACGCCGCAAGTGGCAGCGCAATTGTGCAGAAGGCTTACGGTGCAATGCGCTTGTTGGTCACTGTCGGTTGGGCGATATACCCATTAGGTTATGTATTGGGCTACTTTATGGGAGCTACAGATTCATCTACTCTGAACTTGTGGTACAACATAGCCGATATGTGGAACAAGATTGCCTTCGGTCTAGTTATATGGGCTGCGGCAGTTGCGGATTCAGATTCACATTCAACCTCAACGTAAGATAGTGTACAGCAAGTGAAGTATCGGAAGAGTCAGCTCCGCTGGCTCTTCCTTTTTAACAAAATGAAAATAAGCAGCGACCAAGCTGCAGTTGATAAGGGTTCGAATCAATGTCCCCAACAAAAAATTCAGATGGACTATACCGGCTCGCAGAGCTGGATGGTTTATATCAACGAGAAATGCCACACCCGCCCAGTAGCTTGAGTACAGCTGCCAGGTATCACTTTAAGAATCCTGGAAAATCTTTTAGAGCGCAGCTGGCGCTTACCAGTGGTCTTTCGTTAGGTCTAAATAAAATAGATACCTTGCACTGGGCCGGTGCCTGCGAACTACTGCACAATGCTTCTCTTATTCACGACGATATCAGTGATGCTAGTACTCACAGACGAGGCCAAGAAAGTATACATCAACACTTTGGGTCAGATATGGCGCTGTGCCTAGGCGACTGGATGATTGCAAAGGCTTTTGAACTCGGTGCCAGAAACAGTCACTACGGTGGTGCTTTAGTCGCCTTGTTAGCGCAGGCGATGCAAGAGACCTGTAGTGGACAGATCTCAGACATAACCCAGCGCCAATGCGCGAATCTAAACGGTTGGCAGCGTATCGCTACTAGTAAAACTGCACCTTTGTTGATCGCGCCAATCAAAGGCGTGGCTATTGCTGCTGGCTTACAGGTAGATACCAAGAGCCTTGAACATATCATAGGGTTATGTGGATTGGCCTATCAGGGGCGTAACGACATCAATGATATTATTCCATCGAGTCACCGCTCGAGTGATCTTGCTGGCCGCAAGCCGAACTTAGTTGTCAGTCTGTTTGCTCAGCAAGGTGTCGGTCGTAATGACTTCCTGCGCTGGTATCAATCCGCAGACACAGAGCAAATGGTGCACTGGCAGCGTCGAATCGCCTCTAGTGACGTTATTCTCGAAGCCAACCGGTCAGTCGAATGCTGGTTGGCTCAAGCAGAGCAGCGAGTCAACTCGCTGCCGGCTCAATTACAGCCTGTGACGCAGGGCTTAGTGGCCACTGTTAAACAGGCCCCCACAGCAGATCGCCAAGGGCAGATAGCTTGATATCAAAAATATTTGGAGCGGGTAAAACAGTCATCGTTATCGGAGCCGGCTTTGCTGGTATAGCTACAGCTCTCAGGCTCAAAGCTATCGGTTATAACGTTACATTAATGGAACGTCTTGGTAGTCTCGGCGGCAGAGCGCAGGTTTTTGAACGTGGTGGTTATCGCCATGATGCAGGCCCGACTGTTATTACCGCCCCTTTTCTATTCGATGAATTGTTTGAATTATTTGATGAAAAACTGAGTGACCATCTCAACTTTGTGCCTCTGGATCCGTTTTACCGTTTCCATTTTGCTGACGGTAGCCAGTTTGATTACCGCGCCAGTGTAGAGGATACATTAACCGAGATTCGACGCTTTAATCCGGATGATGCCGACGGCTATTTAAAACTCTTAGAAAAATCTAAAAAAGTTTATGATGTCGGCTTTAAGCAGCTTGTGCACCGGCCGTTTACCCGTATTTGGGATATGGTTAAACAGGTTCCAGCGCTGCTGATACTTAAGTGTTATAAAACTGTTTCACAGATGGTCAACAGTCACCTCAAACATCCGCTAATTCGTCAAGCATTTTCTATTCACCCTTTGTTAGTCGGCGGCAATCCGTTCAAGACAACGGCTATTTATACATTAATCCATTATTTGGAGCGGCGCTGGGGTGTGTTTTTTTGTATGGGCGGCACCGGTAAGCTAGTAGCAGAGCTCGGCGCGCTTATGGAGCGTAATGGCATTACTATTGAACTCAATGCCGACGTCGATGAGATTATTGTCGAAAATAAGCGGGCTACTGGAATCCGCCTCAGCAATAATCAAATAGTGGATGCAGATCTGGTGGTCTTTGGCGGTGACCCTGAAACCTGTTACAAAGATCTTTTGCCGAAGAAAAAGTTCGCTATACCGAGCATTAAAAAACACTACAGCATGGGCTTGTATGTCCTTTATTTTGGAACCAAAAGGCTGTATCCCGATGTCGCGCACCACAGTATTTGGATGGGGCCAAGATTCAAAGAGTTACTTGCAGAGATTTTTGACACCAAGAGTATGAGCGAGGACTTCTCCCTCTATGTACATCGCCCAACTGCCACCGATAAGAGTTTTGCTCCGCAAGGTTGCGAATCTTTTTATGTCCTTTGCCCAGTACCGAATCTGCAGGGCAATGTAAACTGGGAAACGGAAGGGGAGGTGTTGCGCGACCGCATTGTTACAGCACTGGAAGAGACAATATTGCCAGAGCTATCGTCGGTTATAGACGAGGTATTTTGGATGACGCCAGAGGACTTCGCGAAAGATTATCGGTCTATGCATGGCGCCGGCTTCTCCATTGAGCCAAGACTCACACAGTCGGCTTGGTTTAGGTTTCATAACCGCGACAGTGCTGTAGACAATCTCTACTTTGTCGGTGCGGGGACTCATCCCGGCGCGGGACTGCCCGGTGTCATTAGTTCAGCCAAGGTAGTTGAAGAATTACTCACCGGTGTTGAGGTGGGTTCAGGCGGGTAAGTTATGGAATACTATCAACTAGACCAGGACCAATTTCATGACCCGCAGCAGGTAATGGCTCGGCATGGTAAATCATTTTATTGGGCGAGTAAGTTTCTGGGTGCTGAGCTGGCCGAGCGAGCGGCGCGGCTCTATCAATTTTGCCGGTATGTAGATGATTTAGCTGATGGTGAGATACCTAACAAACAAGAGCTACTTGAAAATATTCGAGCCCGATTACTGGGGGCTAAAATTGTTGTAGCGGTTGAGATCGAAGCCTTTATTGAACTCGCTACCAGTAACAATATCCCTCTCAATGCCGCAGTAGAGTTACTCGAAGGTATGTTGCGTGACCAACACCCTACTGTACTAGCTGACCAAGCAGAGCTGCTTCGTTACTGCCACGCTGCAGCAGGTACCGTCGGTTTAATGATGTGCCGGGTACTCGATTGCAAAGAACCTCGCGCCGACAGTTTTGCTATAGATTTGGGGGTGGCCATGCAGCTCACCAATATATCCCGTGACGTGCTGGAAGACGCCAAAATGGGCCGTCGGTATTTACCGGGCACCTGGGTTAACTGTACGCCGGCGCAAATTGCTGCGGCAGAGGTCGACTGTCAGGCTGTAGTGGCGCAGGCTATTGCGCAGCTGCTAGATCTCTCAGAGCACTATTATGCCAGCGCTATAGTGGGTTTACGATTACTGCCTTTCCGGTCGAGATTATCTATTGCCATTGCGCTGCGTGTATATCGCCATATCGGCTGGGTTCTTAAACGCCGTAAGCTTGCTTGGTGGCGGGGGCGAGTGATGGTAACTAGTGGCCAGAAAGCATTGCTCAGTGTACTTAGTTTGGCCGATTTACGGCCGCAACGAGTACCCGAGCACCAGCGGCGCCTCCATCAAGACCTGCAGGGATTAGCCGGTGTCGAGCCCAGATAAGTGTATAGAGCTGGACATTGCCATTATCGGTGGCGGCAGTGCTGGTATGACCTTGGCTGCCAAGCTAGATAATTTGTCGGCCGCAGTATTTGAGCCTAAAACAGCTGCCGAGCGCGACTGCAGTTGGGCGCTGTGGGCTGAACCCCAACAGTTAGAAGCGCTTAGGCCTGCGCTCAAAGGTAGTTGGAACAAGTGGCGATTAGTGGATCACGATGGCGAGGTTATTCACCACAGCCCTCAATACCGGTATACCAGCCTAAGTTCAGCGCAGTATCTACAGCACTGCGAATCGATCTTGAAAGAGCCGGTCAGCTTAGTCAGAGCGGCTGTCGATTGCCTTGTAGTGGAGGGCAGTGGTGGGGAATTTAATGCCGGCGGCCAGAGGTATAAAGCGCAAACTATTTACGATAGTCGTCCTTCGACAGCGGTTGATCATAGTCTTCGTCAGCACTTTGTTGGTTGGGAAATTATTGTCACAGAACCTATAGACGATGTCGATATAGCGACTTTGATGGACTTTCGGGTGGATCAATCTCGTGGCTTACACTTTATCTATGTTTTGCCCTACTCAGATCGGCACTTGATGATTGAGTCGACGATGATATCAACCCAGTTGGAAGATAAAGACTGGTATCGCAATGCTATGAGTCAGTGGCTGGCAGACCGGAACATTACAATTGAGTCTTGTTTACGCGAAGAATATGGCGTGATCAGTATGGCAGCGGTACCTCCTAGCCATAACAAGGTGGCTCGGATAGGTGCTGCCGGTGGTGCAGTTCGTTTATCGTCTGGTTACGCTTTTAGTACTATTCAAGCGCAGATGGCAACATTGGCAGCGTCTATTGCTGCCGGTGAAAATAAAGTTCCAGCACCGTTTTCGAGACGTCTAATATTTATGGACAAGGTTTTTAATCGTGCATTGAATGCACAGCCAGATCACGGTGTCGCTTTTTTCATGGCGACCGGCAACGCCCTCAACGGTGATCAATTTCCCCGTTTTATGTTGGGTCGTGCGGGCCTCTTTATCTGGATAAAAGTTATTATGGCTATGCCCAAGTGGGTGTTTATAAAAGCGGCGTTAAAGCAGTTGGTGAGCTATGACTAGTTGGGACTTGGCTGCCATCGCTGCGGTATTACTCATCGGTGTCCCCCATGGTGGATTAGACGGGGCGGTAGCTCGGCGTATCGGTTGGCCAACGGGGTTGCTTGCTTGGTTCGGGTTCAATGTTGGCTACAGTGTTCTAACGGTGTTGGTAGTGGTTCTTTGGTGGCAGTGGCCAGTGCTGGGCCTAGCTATATTTTTGGCGCTATCGGCGTTGCACTTTGGCCGCAGTGATATAGCCAGTACCCAGTCAGTAATAACCGAAACCTCGGGCCTGCAAATGTTGCCGCTACTTGCTCACGCTGGTTTGGTGTCTATTGCTATCCCCAATCTGCAGGCGTCGGCGGTGCTGCCGGTGTTTACGCTGTTGGTGGGTGATGATGGTGCGTTAATGCTGCTACAGGCACTGGATATACTGTTTATACCGTGGCTATGCTGTGTCGCCGCCTATGGCGTTTATGGCGTTATTTATCCCGTGTGGCGAATGCCGCTACTCAATCTTGTCGTTTTACTGGTGTTGATGGCGTTATTGCCGCCGCTAGTCAGTTTTGCACTGTACTTTTGTCTATGGCATAGCCGCAGCCACATGTTGCGTGTCTGGCATAGCCTGAGTGATGACCAAGAACGTCGTCGCAGCTTTATTGAAGCGGCGCTATATACCCTAATAGCGTGGATTACGATGTTGCTCATGCTGGTAGTTTTTCAGGAATCTTTTTCCGCAGCACTGATACAGTTAACTTTTATTGGTCTTGCTGCGCTGACCGTACCTCATATGTTGTTGGTTGACCTAGCCGAAAAAATAAACCTGCGGAGATTGTTGCGATGACCGATATAAGCGGCCGTAAAGACGATCACATTCAGCTTGCGCTGCAAAAATACCATCAAAATAAGGCCGGTTGTGGCTTAGACCGAGTATCCTTTGAACACAATGCACTGCCAGAATTGGCGCTTTCAGATATAGACACGACAACCCAATTTCTCGGTCGGTCTGCCTCTGCCCCCTTTATTATTGGTGCCATGACTGGTGGTTGTGATAACGGTGAACTCATCAATCAACATCTGGCTGAGGCTGCTGAATACTGTCATATTCCTATGGCGCTGGGGTCGCAGCGTGCAGCACTCGAGCAGGGGCTGGCGCAGAATGTTCGTCGATGGGCGCCCAATGTCACAATACTGGGGAATCTCGGTGCCACCCAGTTGCGCCAATCAGGGTTAGATTTAGCCAAGCGAGCGGTGGAGAGCGTTGCTGCGAATGCCCTTATAATTCATTTAAACCCTCTACAAGAGCTGGTCCAGCCAAGCGGTGATCGTGACTGGAACTATGTTCTTGAGGCCATTGAAGCCTGTGTCAGTGACCTTTGTGTGCCGGTAATCGTTAAAGAGGTTGGCTCTGGTATAGGCCCCAGTACAGCGCGTCAACTGGTGGACATTGGCGTTCAGTGGATTGAAATTGCCGGTCGCGGAGGCACTAGCTGGGCAAGTATCGAACTGGCGCGTAATCATTTGACGAGGGAGCAGGAAATCGCCGCACCATTTATTGATTGGGGCATGGATACCGCTGACTTATTACCACGGGTTCGCAGTGCCTGCGCAAATGTTAAAATGATTGGCTCCGGCGGTGTTCGCAACGGCGTCGATATCGCTAAATGCCTCCGCTTAGGCGCTCAGATGACGGCTTTGGCGCAACCTCTTTTAGCACCGGCAATGGAATCTTCACAGGCGGTAGTAGAAAAAATAGAAATTCTTCAAGAACAGCTTCGCTGGACAATGTTTTTAACGGCCAGTAAGGATATTGAGGCTTTGCAATGCGTTGCTCTTCTGTGACCGGTTTACAACTTTCCCCGCGTTCTCTTCTCACCTAACAGAGCGCCTTCGTTGTTTGGTATATTTGCAGTTGCCGCGCCGTTATGGGCTTGGCTGGGCCAGACTTCTATTTGAGAAGGTCGATGTGCCGATCCTCACCACACTACAAAGCTATCGCGCTGGGTAGCTTTTAATGAATCATGCAATAAAGAGATACCTGACTCCATTTTTTTCAAAGGAGGCGCTGGCCTTCTGGTACCCTCGTGTATTTTAAGATGTGTTGTGCCATACCCCGTTGTTT
>JBLHLU010000074.1:0-14306 GCA_047623385.1 Paraglaciecola psychrophila | reverse complement strand
ACGCAGTCGTTCCAGTAGCAGTGGCAGTGGCAATGGCAATGGCAATGGCAATAGTAGCAATGCCACTAGCAATAACAGCGGCAATAATCTGAGTAACAGCCACCCGATCAGTACCGCGCGCGTTGTCAGCGAACCCTAGCTAGTCGCTACAGGGTTTCAATTTTGCGCTTGGCGCAGCGTCGACATTCCGATACGGTCACCAGACGCCCTTGTTTGACATCAAATTTCTGGCTGGTAACGATACGCCACCGATGGTGGCCCTGACGGCACAAAGTGGCGCCCTTGGACTGCGCACTCAAACCCGGTTTTTTCGCTATCACCGGTTTCTTGAAAGGGAGAATATCGGCCACGGTAGGTTCACTGCCAGAGGTTAGAAAACCGAGATTAGGACACGGCTGCGGGCGCAGGTCAACCGCCACCGAAAAAGCCTCACCGTCGATCGGACACGGCCTGTTCAGAGCGACAAAAAGACCGTACTATGACGCGCCGGCAACCAGCCGATCATTTCTTCAGTGCAGTTACAGGATCTCAGTCGATGGAAATTACTAAAAATACCGTAGTGTCTTTTCACTACAGCTTATACCGTGATAACGGTGACGAGATCGAGAGCACCCGCGATGGCGAACCGACCTTGGCACTGATCGGCGCCAACAGCATGATTGCCGGTTTAGAGCAGGCCTTGCTGGGCAAAACCACCGGCCAGCAGTTCGAGCTAACCCTAGAACCCCAGCAAGCCTACGGCATAGGCACAGAAGAGAAAAAACAGCGAGTGGCAGCAAAATACCTTAAACATGAAGGCAAATTGCGGCCGGGACAGGTAGTGCGACTGGACTCCAATCAGGGGATAAAAACCTGCACCGTGATCAAAGTCGGTAAATTTAGTGTCGACGTCGATATGAATCACCCCCTCGCCGGCGTCACCATTCGCTACCAGATCGAAATCGTCGAGGTGCGCGCCGCCACTGACGAGGAGTCTGCCCACGGTCACGCCCACGGCATTGGCGGCCATCAACACTAACCACAGCTATTCATTACTCGCGGTCGCGCGACTGCTCTAGCTTGTTGAGTAGCAAGTGAAGGAATTTAATGTCAATGCTGGCCAGTGCCGCCATACGCTCACTGGCCCAGCGGTGTATCTTGTGTTCGCGCTGCAAATTCAGCGAGCCTAATAAGGCTTCTAGGCGGCGCTTTAAAAAGGCGAAATCCGCAGCTTCTGGAGCGGCTATCGGCGCCAGGGCAGCCCCGTCATCAGCCTGCGCCAATGGGCGCAGACTGTAGGCAAAAATCATCACCGCCTGACCGAGGTTGAGTGAGGGATAGGGTTGGGCGATAGGGATATAACTCAAACAATCACAGAGTTTTAAATCACTGTTAGACAGCCCCGACTCCTCACAGCCAAATACTATCGCTATCCGCCCCAAAGTAGCGGCCTTGGCCGCCACCAAACCGTGCAACTCATCGGCACCATAACTAAAGCGTTTCCCTAGGCGCGCCTTGGCCGAGGTGGCAATGGTCCAGTCAACATCGGCTAGCGCCGCCGTCAGAGTGTCAAAAGACTGCACAGCATTCAATACATCGCCGGCTCCGTGGGCCAGAATACGGGCCTTTTTGTGCCGTTGCTGCTCACTGTCGACAATGCGTAATTGGGAAAAGCCCATGGTTTTGATGGCCCGGGCAGCGGCGCCAATATTTTCCGCGACCGCCGGTTTTACCAGAATAAATACGACCTCCACTCTCGCTCCTAACTGCTGTGATAGCTGTTAATAATTTTTGACCAACGGCCCTTTTCTGAACCGCTGCGCGCTGTAAACACCGCTGCTCATTAGCCGCTACAATAGCTACCAGCATAACATCCAAGGCCAAGGCCCCCTATGATAAGCCACCAAATTATTGCCACAAGACGAGGCGCCATTGCCATTAGCGACAGCGGCGGCAACGGCAGCCCGCTGCTACTTATTCACGGCAATTCCAGCTGCCGGGAAATTTTCCGGCAGCAGCTGGACAGTGATATCGGCCGTCAGTATCGCCTGATCGCCATGGATCTGCCGGGCCACGGCGAGTCTGAAGATGCCGCCAACCCCGCTGCGGACTATACCATTGTCGGCTATGCCGACACCGCTGCAGCTTTATTAGAGGCGCTGCAGATCGATCGCTGCGCAGTATTGGGCTGGTCTTTGGGAGGGCATATTGGTATTGAAATGATTGCCCTGCAGCCGGCGATCACCGCGTTAATGATTAGCGGTACTCCGCCAATCGGCCGTAACCAAGCGCAGATGGCAGCGGCATTTTTGCCCTCGGAGCATATGGCCCTAACCGGTCAAGAGCACCTTAGCGACAGCGAGGCTGAACAATATGCCCGCGCCACCTGCGGTGGGCCCACCGTGCTGGAGCCGTTTTTGTTAGCCGCGGTTAAACGCTGTGATGGTCGCGCCCGAACAGCGATGATAGCCGGATTTGCTGCCGGACTGGGAGTTGACCAGCAACTCACCGCACAGACGCTGACAAAACCGCTGGCGATCGTTATGGGCGCTCAAGAGCCCTTTGTGAATAATCGTTATATTGAACAATGCCACATTCCCTCGCTATGGCAGCAGCGAGTTCACCAACTGGCGGGGCTGGGGCACGCCCCTTTTTGGGAGGATGCCGAGCAGTTCAATGTGCTGCTAAAACAGTTTCTAGTCGACCTTGGCTAGCCACCTAAACATCGGGGTATGATCAGTAGAGCTTGCCTGTCAGCGATAGCGCGTCACTAACGGTGCCCACTTCGGGCGCACTCAACTCTCCAGCAAAAATGTAACCGGCCCATCGTTGACCAGACTGACCGCCATATCGGCGGCAAACTCCCCGGTCTCGAGATGAATGCCCTGCTGTTCGATCAGGCGGCCCAGCAACTGGTAATACTGCTGCGCTTCGGCGTGGGGGGCAGCACTGGAAAAGCCTGGACGCAGGCCCTTTTTGGTATCGGCGGCCAGGGTAAATTGCGATACCAGCAGCACGCTGCCGCCGACATCAATCAGGCTCTTATTCATTTTGCCCTGCTCGTCGGCAAATACCCGATAGGCGCAGAGCCGCTGGGCCATTTTTTGGGTATTGCCCTCACCGTCGCCGCGCTCTACCCCCAGCAATACCAGCAAGCCGCCATTAATCGTAGCAATTTTTCGCCCTGCAACCGCAACACTGGCGCCAGTGACTCGCTGGATTAACGCCTTCACGGGCCGGCTCCCACCGGCGGTTTAACGCCCTCAAGACGATCAGCCATGTCGCGAGTCGCACGAATAAGTGCGTCGGTAATACCCGGCTCCGAGGAGGAATGACCGGCGGCGCTGACAATGTGCAGTTCACTACCCGGCCAGGCATTGTGCAGCGCCTGGGCATTGTCTAGCCGACAGACCATATCGTAGCGACCGTGGACGATAATGCCGGGGATAGCCGCCAGTGTATCCATCTGCTGCAAAATCTGATTCTCTGTTATAAAGCCCTTGTTAACAAAATAATGCGCTTCGATGCGAGCCATCGCCAGCGCGGTGTGGGGCGTATTAAAATGCGCCAGCACATCACTATCCGGGCGCAGAGTCGAACAGCGCCCCTCCCACAAAGACCATGCCCTAGCGGCGGCCATGCGGGTCAGCTCGTTGCTGCCAGTTAACAGCCGATAGTAGGCGGCCAGTAAATCGCCGCGCTCGGCAACGGCAACAGGACGCAAAAAGTCTTCCCAATAATCGGGGAATATACGGCTGGCGCCCTGCTGATAGAGCCAGTGTAAATCTTGCTGTCGGCACAGAAACACTCCGCGCATAATTAGCGCCAGCACCCGCTGCGGGTGCGCCTGGGCATAGATCAAACTCAGCGTAGTACCCCAGGAGCCGCCAAATAACAGCCACTGCTCAATACCCAGATACTCTCTAATCTGTTCCATATCCTCCACGAGCGCGCCGCTGTCGTTGCCCTGCAATTCGGCGTGGGGGGTCGACTGCCCGGCACCGCGCTGATCAAAGGCAATAATACGATAGCGCAGGGGGTCGAAAAACGAGCGCGCCCGGGCGTCGCAGCCACTGCCGGGGCCGCCGTGTACAAATAGCACCGGAATCCCCTCGGCATTGCCACTCTCCTCGATGTAGAGACAGTGCGGGCTAGCCACCGACAGACGGTGCTCGGCATAGGGCTTTATTAGCGGATATAGACTCATCATAGGGCGGGCTGAAAGTGGGCTGTAAGGGCGATAGGTTGTCGGGGGATTGTAGAAGAAATTCACTCGCGCCAAAAGGATTAAATAAACCCGCATTCAGCAACTAAACCGGCAGCAATAAGCGGACACAAAAAAGGGCTCTGAGAGCCCTTTATTTTACCCCAGCGTAACGCCGTCTTATTTAGACCGCTTGCGCTCGTTCTCTTTTAACAGTTTCTTGCGCAGCCGAATACTCAAGGGGGTGACTTCAACCAACTCGTCTTCCTCGATAAATTCTAGCGCCTGCTCTAGCGTATGGCGAACCGGTGGTGACAGCACCAGCGCTTCATCGGTACCGGAGGCACGCACGTTAGTGAGCTGCTTGCCCTTGGTGGGGTTGACCGCCAAATCGTTATCGCGAGCGTGCAAGCCAATGATCTGCCCCTCGTAAATATCGGTGGCATGGCCCATAAACAGGCGCCCTCTGCTCTGCAGAGTAAACAGCGAGTAGCTCAAGGTTTTGCCGCTGACCATCGATACCAATACGCCGTTTTGACGGCTGATCACATCACCCATCTTAACTGGACCATAATGATCAAAAATGCTGGTCATAATGCCCGAACCGGAGGTCATGGTGAGAAACTGCGAGCGAAAGCCGATCAGACCGCGAGACGGAATAATAAACTCTAATTTCACTCGGCCTTTGCCGTCGGGCTCCATATTGCTCAGCTCGCCCTTGCGCAGACCGATCTCTTCCATGATCGCGCCCTGGTGCTGATCTTCAACATCGATCACTACTTGCTCATAGGGCTCATGAATTTCACCGTCGACCTCGCGCTGGATAACTTCGGGCCGGGACACACCCAGCTCAAAGCCTTCGCGGCGCATAGTCTCGATCAATACCGACAGGTGTAATTCACCGCGACCGGAGACTTTAAATTTATCCGGTGTTTCACCGGGCTCAACCCGCAGCGCAACATTGTGAATCAATTCTTGGTCTAGCCGGTCTCTGATATTACGTGAGGTAACAAATTTGCCTTCTTTACCTGCAAAGGGCGAGTCGTTGACCTGAAAGGTCATGCTCACGGTGGGTTCGTCAACACTCAGCGGCGGCAGTGCTTCTATCGCCTGGGGGTCGCACAGGGTGTCGGAGATGCTGAGTCCGTCGATACCGGTAATGCAGACGATGTCGCCGGCCCGAGCCTCGGCCACTTCGACTCGCTCCAGGCCGAGGTGGCCCATAACAGCCAATACCTTGCCCTTGCGTTCTTTACCATCGGCACCGGCGACAATCACCTGCTGATTGGGTTTTAAGGTACCGCGGGCGATCCGGCCGACACCGATAACACCGACGTAGCTGGAATAGTCCAAGGCCGAAATTTGCATTTGAAAAGTGCCGTCGACATCGACTTCTGGCGCCTTAACCTTGTCGACCACCAGCTGAAACAGTGGCGTCATATCTTCAGCCATCTCCTCAACTTCTAAACCGGCAATACCGTTTATCGCCGAAGTGTAAATAACCGGAAAGTCGAGCTGCTCGTCGGTGGCGCCGAGGCGATCGAATAGGTCAAATACCTGATCCATTACCCAATCAGGTCGCGCACCGGGGCGGTCGATCTTGTTGATAACAACAATCGGATTAAGACCCTGCTCGAAGGCTTTAGAGGTAACAAAGCGGGTCTGAGGCATCGGACCGTCGACCGCGTCGACCAGCAGCAGTACACAGTCAACCATTGACAGTACCCGCTCAACCTCACCACCAAAATCGGCGTGTCCAGGTGTGTCGACGATATTGATATGGTAGTCATTCCACTCGATGGCGGTATTTTTAGCCAGAATGGTAATACCCCGCTCTTTCTCCTGATCATTGGAGTCCATCACCCGCTCGGCATTTTCGTCCCGACGATCCAGGGTTCCCGATTGCGCTAGCAGTTTATCGACCAGTGTTGTCTTGCCATGGTCGACGTGGGCAATGATGGCTATATTACGAAGTTTTTCAATCACGGTGGCTTACCTGTAGGGGCGAAAAAAGGCGCGAAGTATACAGCGGCAGCGTCTCGCTGGCGAGTCTTTGCGCACCCCAATGACCAGCAATCGGCGAAAAAGTGATCTATTTGTGAAATTTGCCCCTCGCTGGGGCAATTGATCGGGCCAAGGGCACTAAAAACGCTGCTACTGGGGAATTCAGGACTATGCTAGAGTGGCGCAATTCAAACTCGACCCCAACGCAGTGTCTGCACTGTATTTAGCAATAATAATAAAGGACTTCGATGTGAATACAGCATCTAAACGGGGCCAGTGGTCGTCGCGCTTTACCTTCATCCTCGCCGCTACCGGCTCCGCCGTTGGCCTAGGCAATATTTGGAAGTTTCCCTATATCACCGGTGAGTACGGCGGCGGTGCCTTTGTGCTGGTGTATATCTGCTGTATTGCACTGGTAGGTATCCCCATGGTGATGGCGGAGATCATGATCGGCCGCTCCGGACGCTCCAGCCCCTCCGACAGCTTCAAAGCACTGTCAGAGCAGCACCAACTATCACCGCATTGGTCTGCGGCGGGTGGTATCGGGGTATTTGCCGCCTTTCTGGTATTAAGTTTTTACAGCGTGATCGGCGGCTGGTCTATTGCCTACCTCAAACACGCGCTCTTCGGGGGCTTTAGCGGCAGCGATGCTGCCGGTATCGATACACTGTTCACTGAACTGGTTAACGATCCGGTGACGGTGATTGGCTGGCACACCGTTTTCATTCTTCTGGCGGTGGTGGTGGTTGCTAAGGGTGTTAACAAAGGTATTGAAAAAACGGTGTCGCTGCTGATGCCGGCGATGTTTGTACTGCTGCTGCTGCTGGTTGCCTATGCCGCCACCACCCCGGGCTTTGGCCAGAGCTTGCAGTTTTTATTCTCTTTTGATGCCAGCAAACTAACCGCCGAAGGCGTGCTGCAGGCCCTGGGCCACGCCTTTTTCACCCTCAGCTTGGGTATGGCAATTATGTTGGCCTACGGCTCTTATCTGGGGGACGATGTCTCCATTACTCGCACCGCCATAGCGGTGTCGATGCTGGACACACTGGTAGCTCTGCTGGCCGGTATCGCTATATTTTCGGTGGTTTTTAGCAACGATTTGGTCGCCAGCGCCGGACCGGGGCTGGTGTTTCAAACCCTGCCACTGGCTTTTGGCCAAATGCCCGCAGGACAACTACTAAGCATTTTCTTTTTTGTAATGCTGTTATTTGCGGCCTGGTCCTCCGCTATATCCATTACCGAACCCAGCGTCGCGCAATTGATACAGCGCTTTAACATCAGCCGAGTACGAGCCACGGTGCTGGTCACTCTGGGCGCATGGAGCTTGGGCGTAGTTGCCGCGCTGTCGTTTTCAGTACTCAGTGTTGTGCAGTTGCTGGAGCGTTCGATCTTTGACTTTCTCGACTATATCACCACCAATATCATGATCCCGCTGGGCTGCATGGTCACCGCGCTATTTTGTGGCTGGGCACTGCCCAGAGCTAGCAGCCAGCAGGCGCTGGGGCTTAGCGACGGACCCTTTAAGCTATGGCTTTTTCTGATGCGTTATATCACCCCAGTGCTCATCGCGATTGTATTTATTTTCAACCTCAGCTGAGCAGGTAAACGACCACAATAGCTGCGCACTGCGCAGACCCAACATCAGAAAAAACAGGACCCATCTGCTCTATGGATAACAATTTACGCATTATATTGGCCTTTATTTTGGTAATGCTGGGCGGGCTCTACCTACACAGTAACAGCCGCGAACAGCACTACGAGCAGCAAGGGCCGGCGGCGGTTGAATACATTCTGGGACAGATATCAGATTGGCAAGAGCACTCTTTGCAGCAGCAGTTGTCCGCCGAGGCACGAGACACTATTAGCCCGCAGCAACTGCAGGCGCTGTTGTTGCAGTACCGACCGCTGGGGCGTTTTACCCGCATAGGGCAGCTCAAGTTTTCCAAGCTGATGAGCGCTATGAGCATTCTCGGTGACAATCGCATCAGCTATCAGGGGGTGGTCTATTTCGACGTTGGCCCGGCGAGTATCACCATCACCTTGGGCGAAGAGAACGGCACTTTTTCTATCTACAATCTCAATATTAAGCAGATTGGCGCATAACAGCGCAGGCGCTGCGCCCTTTAGCTCGCCTCAGATAGGGCCCGCGAGCTAACCCCCAGCCAGCACGCAGGCTAACCACCCAACCCATCACCCAGCTTATCACCCAAGCCCAGACTACCAGCGGCCACTGGCAGCGCGTAGACACCAAACATAATGCCGCCGGCATAACCGGACTGCCGACGCCGGTATCGACTGAGGGTGAGCAGCGGCTCCTTCGATGTGGCCCCAGATTGCTGGTCGATGGTGGTTACAGTGCAGCGCTCACAGACCGCCAATCGGCGCAGGCGGCTAGCCGGGAAAACAAAGTTGGGCAACTCATCCTCCAGATAACTGTCCAGCCCAGCTAGCACAATATTGGGCCGAAATCTATCCATTGGCACAGCTTGCCCGAGCCGAGCGTTGAGGTCAGCCAGCGACTGCTCACTGGTGATCAATACCGGTGCTGCGTCGACAAATTTGTTTTGCGGCTGACCGTTTATCTCGGTAAATTCACTGAGCGGAAAAAACCAGTCCACCGACTTCTCCATTCTGACCAGCTGCAATGGTGCCCCCAACGCCGCGGACAGCCAGCTCGCCACGTCAGCACCCATATCCTCAACAGCTACTGGCTTACTGTAAATCTCGATCGACGGCGCCTCGGCAACCTTGTTATCCGTTAACACAAAATCGTCGCAATGCGGATAAGACAAATGCAGCTTATTGTCGCCCCGCCAAATAGCTGCTAAAGAGCGCAGCCCCGGCAGCGTTTTCTGATTGGCCCACTGCCCGCCCATCAGCACCGCAAATTCTCGGTCGCCAGCCAAACCCATTGCAGTCAGCTCGGCGCGCTGCAGCGATTGACCACGACACCCCTTAATAGGGTAAATAATAAGCGCGCTAACGGTGGCATTGATCATCGCAATTTCCTGTTCCTGTGTTATTGGCGGGGACTGCCTTCGCTCACTGTAGGCCGATCGTTCAGACGTTACAGCAAGCCGCCAGTATCGCCCTAACACCTCGACTACTGGGCAGGCTTAAACTAGCCCCAGCCCAGGCAACCCCATTGAACTCAAAAAATGGTGCCGTGAAGGGCGCTATTAAGGCCGATAGACCTTAACATTTTCATACCCCTGCTCAGCTAGATAGGCTCCGTGCAGACGACTCATAGCACCGCGATCGCAATACAGTAAGTACACCTTATCCGGGTCTAGCTCGGCGAACTTTTTGTGTAGCTGAAAAAATGGAATGCTCTGCACCGGCACCGCCCGCAACGGACTAAGCAAAGGTTTGCGCTCTTGCTCTGTGGGGTGGCGGATATCGATGATCACGCTGTTGTGAATAGGTATGGTCAGCACCTCGACATCTTGGCGGCTGAGTTCCTGCTCAGCAATCTGGTCAATATTGGTGTAGGTAGCGTCGGCCAGTGCCTGCTCCAATACCGCAAAGTCAAACTTTCCCTCCTGCGCTTCGATCTTATCAGCCTGCGCGCCGGTGGTCGGTTTCACTGAAATCACCCCGCAGTACTCCGGCATTGCCGCAGCAAACTCCTCGGTGCCGATTTGTCGCGCCAGGCTGATGATGTCCGCTTTGTTGCTAACGATCAGCGGGCGTAATACCACCATATCGATGGCTGCGTCGATTACTGTCAAGTTAGTCAGCGTTTGACTGGACACCTGCGACACCGCCTCACCCGTGACCAGCGCTTTGACCGACAAATTGCCTGCCACCGAAGCGCCGGCGCGCAACATCATTCGCTTTAACACCACCCCCATCTGCGAATCGGTTACATTTTTCAACAACTCGGCGACCACCCCCTCGAAGGGCACGGTAACAAACTTCACCCGGGTCGAGGAGCCGTACTTTAGCCACAGATAGAGCGCCACCTCTTTGACCCCAATCTCGTGGTCGCGGCCACCGAGACTAAAAAAACAAAAATGGGTACGCAAACCGCGCTTCATGGTCATATAGCTGGCCACTGTCGAGTCAAAGCCCCCCGACATCAAGCTCATCACCGAGTCTATGCTACCCAGCGGAAAGCCCCCTAACCCCTCGTAGCGATGGTTAACAATGAACAGACGATCATCTTGTACATCGGCCAACACGGTGACCTCGGGCCGGCGCAAGTCCACTCCGGCGCTGTCGCCATGCTTATCGAGTCCAGCGCCGATATACACTTCCAAATCATGGGAGGTAAAATCGTGTTTGCCAAAGCGCTTACAGCGCACCGCAAAGGTCTTGCCTTTGATCCGCTGCCCCCACAGCGCGTAGGTTTTTTCATAGGCGTCCTGCATGTCGACAAAGGGATACTCCTGCACATCGAGAAAGTTGGCGATGCCCGGGGTGCAAGACAGCACCTCAATAATTTGCTCAGCTGTACTGTGCTGCTGGCAGGCACATTCCACGGTCATCCTGTCCCATTCACTTTGAACATTGATTGACTTATCGATCGGCGCCATCATTTTGCGCAGGTTATCACGCAGTTGGCGCACGATCTGTTTGCGCACAGGTCGACTTTTAATGGTAATTTCCGGGAAAAACTTAAGCACAAACTTCATTTCTTAGGCCTCTGAGCCTCGACAAAACCGCAAGTATAAACGGTTATTAAAGCCATTGTGCGCAAGATCTGGCAACCTGACCCAGTAGCAGCGAGTGAGTGCACAAAATCTGTGCATTTTTAGCAAGTCTTCGGCAACGGTTTCTTGGCAGCGCGTTATGGTTTAAACTGATGCCTCACGATTACCATTAGCACCAAGATGGTGCGTGCGCACCAACATTGCACATTAGTTGTATTGCACTGCCCTGTTATAGAATAGGAAAGCAAATAAAATCAGTCACTTAGAAAATTTCCACTGCTGGTACAACATTTGCTTCATATTATGCTGCAACGATTGACCGCGATCTCGGCCGGGTTAAGCGGTAACGAGCCGGGTGCGACATTGAGACAAACCCCATAGCGGCCGGCTCCACGAGCTACCCGTATTATGTAAATTTCAACTTTTGTAAACTTTTAAGGAGTTCGAGGATGTCAGACAATACCCTGAATCTAATTAAAGAAAACGACGTGAAGTGGGTAGATCTGCGCTTTACTGATACCAAGGGCAAAGAGCAGCACGTTACTATTCCCGCAACCGAAATTAACGACGACTTCTTTGTCGACGGCAAAATGTTTGACGGTTCCTCCATCGCCGGCTGGAAAGGTATTAACGAGTCAGACATGATCCTGATGCCCGATGACAGCACTGCGGTTATCGATCCATTTACCGATGACAACACCTTGAATCTTCGCTGTGGCATTGTTGAACCGACCACCATGCAAGGTTATACCCGCGACCCACGTTCTATCGCCGAACGCGCAGAAGCCTATATGAAGTCTACCGGCATCGCCGATAGCTGCCTGTTTGGCCCCGAGCCCGAGTTTTTTGTCTTTGACGATGTCAAATGGCACGCCGATATGAGCGGTGCCGGCTACGAAATTAACTCTGAAGAAGCAGCCTGGTCTTCTAACAAGAGCTACCCCGATGGCAATACTGGCCACCGTCCCGGCGTCAAGGGCGGCTATTTCCCCGTGCCACCGGTCGACTCGCTGCATGACCTGCGCGGCGCCATGTGTAATGCCATGGAAGCTATGGGTCTAGCCATTGAAGTACACCACCACGAAGTCGGCACCGCCGGTCAGTGTGAAATTGGTGTCGGCCCCAACAGTGCGGTTAAAAAAGCCGACGAGATTCAAATATTTAAGTATTGCGTGCACAATATCGCCCACGCCTACGGCAAGACCGCCACCTTTATGCCTAAGCCTTTAGTCGGCGACAACGGTTCAGGTATGCATGTACACCAATCACTAATGAAAGATGGCACCAACATTATGGCCGGTGATGTCTACGGCGGACTGAGTGAAACTGCACTGTTCTACATCGGCGGTATTATTAAGCACGCCCGGGCTATAAACGCTTTTGCCAACGCCTCAACTAACTCATACAAGCGTCTGGTACCAGGTTTCGAAGCACCGGTTATGCTGGCCTATTCAGCTCGCAACCGCTCAGCATCTATCCGCATTCCCTTCGTGCCAAACCCCAAGGCCCGTCGTATTGAAGTGCGCTTTGGTGATCCCACGGCTAATCCTTACTTGATGTTTGCCTCGATGCTGATGGCCGGCCTAGACGGAATAGCCAACAAGATTCACCCCGGTGATGCCGCCGACAAAGATCTGTACGACCTGCCCCCGGAAGAAGCAGCCGAGATTCCCACGGTCGCCTCTAGCTTGGAGCAGGCGCTGGCTGCACTGGATGCAGACCGCGGCTTCCTAACTGCTGGCGGTGTTATGGACGACGACATGATCGACGCCTATATTGCACTTAAGCAAGAAGAAGTTGAGACCCTGAACATGACCACGCACCCGGTTGAGTTCGATATGTACTACAGCTGTTAATATCTGGTTGTTAATGCATCGTTGTTAACAAACACTGTTAACAAACACTGTTAACAAACACTGTTAACAAACACTGTTAACAAACGCTGTTAAAGCACCCTTGGTTAGGGTGCACAAAAACTCCAATGCGGGCTACCGCATTGGAGTTTTTTTTGCCTGATCGTTACTGCCAGCCAGAACCACGCCATTGCATTTCGCCGGCACCGGCCTTACTGTAATGTGACTGGAGGCAACCACCATGCATAACCCTACGGCGCGGCACACATCGGCGGCACCATTGATATCTAAGAATTCAATAAAACCGTTATCGCTGCTCGGTGCGCTGCTGATATGTGCTCTGCTGATAGCTGCTCTACTGATCGCTAGCGCAGCACTGGGCGAGGTGTATAAGTCAGTCGACCCGCAGGGCCGAGTCAGTTATGGCGACAAAAAAACACCCGCGGCCACCGCCATTACTATCGAAACGACCAATACGACCCCCGCAGCCGCCAGCCCCAACCCCGAGCCCATGCCCATGATCGAGTACCACGGCGATGAAGCGGAGCCAACAAATTACCGAACACTCGCCATCAGCGCCCCCGCCGACAACACGATTATCGCCAATGGACTAGCTCCTTTTTGGGTCACAGTGGCGGTGCGCCCAAAACTCGCCGCCGGCCATCTACTACTACTACTGGTAGACGATCAAGTAACCGCCAGTAGCAGCACCAGCCAAATTGAGGTTGCCAGCCTAAGCCGCGGCCAACACTCGCTACAAGTGCGTATTAGTGACGCCTCCGGACGCCCGCTCAAACACTCTAAAATCATCACACTGTTCGCCTACCGCCCGTAAAACTAGCAGACTTGCCGGCGATAGCCGCAAAAACACTTACCCCTTCGCACCATGATAGTGCACAATAAGTCGCTGCCATCCGCTTTTGACAGAGAACATCAGCATCAGCATCTTCTCCGTGGCCGGTAATAACCACCTGCAGTCTGAATTTGAGCTAATTTTGTCTCTGTTTGCTTAATATGCCAATACTGGTTTGGTTTTTGCATTGACAGTATTAATAGCTCCCACCTTCTCGGCATTGCGATAATGGTAAACGAACACATCCACACAGACATACTCGACAATCTGAAAACTGCAATCCTATTGTTGCAGCCGGACTTGACTATCGGCTACCTCAATCCAGCAGCGGAAGCGCTGCTGGAGACCAGCGGCAACCGTGCGATCGGCGAGCCGGTGACCTCGCTGTTTTCCGAGGACATCAACGACAAGGTGCAATTGCTCAATAGCATTGGCCAGGGCAAAGATTTCACCAAACGCGAAGCGCGCTTGATACTACCCAGTCAGCACAGCATTACCGTGGACTGCGCGATCACCCCTATTGTCGATGGCGATCGTATTCTATCGCTGGTGATGGAACTGCAACCGCTGGATCGACTCAAGCGGATCAGCAAGGAAGAGGGCATCTTGTCGGCTCAGCAAAATGCCCAAGTGCTGATTCGAGGGCTGGCCCATGAAATTAAAAACCCGCTGGGTGGCCTGCGCGGGGCTGCGCAACTACTAGCCCGAGAGCTACCTGACGCCAGCTTGCACGACTATACCGATATCATTATCAAGGA
>JBLHLU010000073.1:0-14537 GCA_047623385.1 Paraglaciecola psychrophila | reverse complement strand
TTCGATTTTTAACTTCGATGGCAGAAACATTAAAATTACCTGCAGAGGTTAAATCTCGAACAAATCGCTCATTCTGTTTTTTCCGCCACAAATCGTCTCCATCTGCATACATCACTAAGATATTATCTCGACCGGGTCCGATAAAATCAGTGACTGAGGCAGCAAGCCAAGCTTCTTTTGTTTCACCCCAGATAGATTTATAAACGGCCTTGGTAGCAATTCTCTGCGGTGCGGTTTCTTCTACATAAAGAAACGGGCTCATCAGTATTGCTCCCTTTACTGCACCCTTAGCCATAGTATGCTTTTCAACAAGCGCAGGATCAACGGCCAGCAGCGCAGCTAAATATGCTCCCGCTGAATGCCCCGCAATAAATACGTTTTCTGGATCGCCACCGTACTGTGCAATATTGTTAATCACCCAAGCCGTAGCGGCAGCCGCGTCCTGTACATGTGCCGGATGGGCATGGTTAGGTGACAAGCGGTAGTTTGCACTAACCAGCCCGAAGCCCCGTTCAACCAAACTAGCGGCCATCGGTTTACCGTAGGTTTTATCGCCAAAAAGAAGCGCTCCACCATGAAAAAACACGACAACCGGCACTTTTTCTGCACTTGCTGGCATATATATATCCAATAAATCGCGACCCTCTGAGTAGCTAGACTCACTGATGTAGTCGATATCTTGGGTCAGCGCTAGCTCGGATTTTGCGGTAACACTGTAGAGGAAAAACATCGAATAGATGATTACAGAAAGTGTTGTTTTCATAGTCTTAACCTTTATGTACTAAATATATTATAAGTAAATACACGCTATTTACTGACTTCTTTTTGTTAGGTTTACCGAGAAAAATTTTCATCGTTGCCCCTTTTTATATCGAGCTGGTGGTTGCCGTGCAGGTGCCTAGGCCAAACTGCTATAACCTGCTTTCACCTGCTATTACTTTAAGCACTACAACTTTCCGTACTACGACTTTAAGCACTACACCTTTAAGCACTACAACTTTATGCTACAGTTTTTTCCTGTCCCTTATTGCTCAAGGATAATCACCCATACCGAGGGCTCGGGTCGGTCACCGGTATAACTGCGGTGACATTTTTAAGCGGTTTTTCAAAAAAATATTAATCCGAATACTTGCTGTCGTTAACCATTGTGCCGAGCCATCACCGAAGTGCAAAACTTTCGCTAGCTTGCTTAGCTAAGCTTTTACAGCCATGTTAGATCGAGTTCACTACCGGTGAACCGGCTAGTTTCTACCGGTGCTTCTTGCCGGTGCTTTTTATTCAGTGCTTTCTATTCAGTGTTTTCCATCGGGAAATTTGACTCTTAGCCCCTTCGCCGATGTTTGGGCAAGCAGCGACAATAGGCCACCGATACGGCTAAATCTGCTAGCATTTTTATCATTTCTATTGCTTGCCTCTGCGTTTTTACAGTGTATGCCCGCTCTGCTAGCACCTATCTGAGGTCAAACTTTAAGGTATCGCACTTTTCGTTGGTAGTGACTTAACCGGGTATCTGCACAGCAGATTATACGGTTTTAACAGCATTCGTTTTCACTTAGCGGGTACAAAATCTACGTTGAAAATCGCCGCAGTAGAGGCCATCGATATTATGCCTTGTGGTCTAAGCAATAGAGCAATTATCAGGTGAATGCTTAGCTAGTTTTGCTGAGGTAACAACATAACCATGCGCCTCAGAGCAGGCGTTGGTGCTCCTCTGGTGCGGACATTAAACTCAATACCTAGATCGTCTGCTTATTGGCGAGGTGAGGAATTACCTATTGCGGCTGGCCGTATTTTTCGATGCGTTGTTGGCTGCAGCGATTAGCGGAGCAACTGTAGCGTCTTCAATAACTTCAACCTTCAACAACAGCAATAGCAATAGCAATAGCCGCTATGGTGCCCACAGAAGCTGTGACTAGCTCTAACTAGGGCTATGTTCACTAGCTAGCAATAGTTTAGTCAACTTGAAGCTCAGCACAAAAACCGCAAAACCACCGATAAACAGCGAGTACGAAATCAGTTTATTGGTTTCTGGAAAGAACCCGTATACGCCAAAACTACCCACTACCCATGCTAATAACGCCAGTATTTTCAAATAACTCGCAGTAGCACTTTGCTGCAGCCAATTTTGACAACCGGGGCATTTAAGCACTGGAGAAATTAATTTTTGTCGCTGTTGTTTTAGCTCAGCAGCAGCAAATTCATGGCCACACGATGGACAGTTCATATTCTTCCTTTACCCAGTCATTGAAGTGTTAGCGCAGCAAACGCCCGGCAGCTTTAGCCTTTCTACCCCTGAAATTACACTGCTGCAATAGCAGCGGTTTCCACGGTTTCTATCGCAACGATCTCTATCCGTTTTTGACCGCTCAGCCGTCCCTAATCACCGGCCCCTATCGACTACAATGCTCTGGCCACCACGCCTATGGACAATAGCAAAGATGGATTAGGCTAGCCGTCACAGTACCGACTGCAACCAAGAATTTCAAAGCGCTCCAAAAACCGCTACTTTACACCTGTTTTGAACAGCAAGCGATACCCTAAAGCCGTGGCACCCCAACGCTACAGCACGCTCCAGTTAGGTCAAAGTGTGTATCGCAGCAGCAGCAGGGTTTACGAATATTGATTTTTTTAGAGTCGTTTCAGTCTCACTCTCAATACCACCGGGCTCTGGTAACGCTGGGCACCCTCCTCGACCCCAGGCGATAGCAAATCTCAGTATCTTATACCTCTAAAACAACCACCGGAATTTCACGGTCACCGGCTAGGTTCATATAGTCGATATAGGGCGGATAGACCACCGCCAACTGCGCCCAAAAATCTTCGCGCTCAACGCCACTAGCAGTGCGTGCGCTAGCGTCAAAGTGGTCACGACCCACCTGAATGTGGCAGTTGGGTTGCGACTGCAGATTTAAATACCAGGCTGGGTGTGCCGGCGCACCGCCTTTAGAGGCGATAATAACGTATTTATCAGCGGCAACTTTTTTGTAGATCAGCGGCAGATCGAGCGCTTGACCCGACTTTCGACCGGTCGCGGTCAGCAGTAGGGTCGGCAGCACACCGGCAGTGCCACCCACCGCGTTAGAATCCCAAAAATGGGCGGCATCGGGATCACTCTTATAAAGGGCTACGTGTTCAGCTATCCAACCCGGTAAATTATTGCTCATGGCACTCTCCTTTTGATTGATGGTAACAAATGCTAGTTCACGCCTTGTATAGACGCTCTGAATGTTCTCTGTGGTTCTTGTAAATAGCCAATAGCAGCTAGTATAAACCTACCATGTATCTACATGATTGCGCTTTTTACCCTCTCGCGGCGCCGGTGCCGGTGCTGACTTAAGCGCACTCATAATCCAGTGGCGCGTATCGATCGGGTCGATAGCATCGTCAATCTCCAAGTGGGAGGCCATATTGGTCGCTTTGCCGCGCTCATAGGAGGCTGCAACCATTTCTAGATACACTTTTTTGCGCTCCTCCAAATCATCGATGGCCTCCAACTCCTTGCGAAAGCCTAGCTTCACCGCGCCCTCTAGGCCCATGCCACCAAATTCTCCGGTGGGCCAAGTCACGGTGAACACTGGCGAGCGAAAGCTGCCACCGGCCATTGCCTGAGCACCTAAACCGTAGCCTTTGCGCAGTATCACGGTAAAAAACGGTACCGTCATGCTGGCAGCGGTGACAAACATCCGACCGAAGCGGCGCACCACCGCCGTTTTTTCGATCTCTGGGCCGACCATAAAGCCCGGGGTATCACATAAAAACAACACCGGGATATCAAAGGCGTCACACAGCTGCATAAAACGAGAGGCCTTGTCGGCGGCGGGGCCGTCGATAGCGCCACCTAGATGCTTGGGATTGTTGGCGATCACCCCCACCGGTCGACCCTCAATACGAACCAGAGAGGTATTCATGCCAACGCCATAGGCACCGCGTAATTCCAATACCGAATCTGTATCGGCGATACCCTCGACCACGGTGCGAACATCGTAGACTCGAAGCCTGTTCTCGGGAATAAGCCCGCGCAGCACTCGCTGATCGGCGCACTGCCAGTCGGTTAGCGGCCCCTGAAAATAGGCCAAGTATTTTTTCGCCACTCGCATAGCTTCGGCTTCGTCTTCCACCAAGATGTCGACCACCCCGTTGGGTACTTGGATTGACATCGGACCTACTTCGTCCGGGGTGTAAACACCCAAGCCACCGCCCTCGATCATCGCTGGCCCGCCCATACCAATGCTGGAGTTTTTAGTGGCGATAATCACATCGCAGCAACCTAGTAGCGCGGCATTGCCGGCAAAACAGCGACCGGAGTTAACACCCACTAACGGTACCAGCCCGCTGAGCTGGGCGAAATAGGCAAAGGCCATGCAATCTAGCCCGGCCACCCCGGTGGCGTCAGTATCACCGGGACGACCACCGCCACCCTCGGTCAACAAAATAACCGGTAACTTCTGCTTTTGTGCTACCTCGAACATACGATCTTTTTTGCTGTGGTTTAACTTGCCCTGGGTACCGGCCAACACCATATAGTCGTAAGACATCACCACACATTGGGTCTGGCGTTCGGGGCCATCGGGAAATAACGCACCGTTAACACTGCCAATACCGGTGACCATACCGTCGCCGGGGGTTTTGCGGATCAAATCTTCCATCGAACGACGACGACGTTGGGCCGCTATCGCCAGTGGTCCGTATTCAACATAACTGCCCTCGTCAACTAGGTCAGCTATATTCTCTCTGGCGGTGCGTGACAGGGTTTTGCGGCGTTTGGCCACCGCTTCCGGTCTGGCCTCGTCTTGGCCGTACCAGTGACGAGTCAGCACCTCTTGCAAGTCTGGGCGAATCGCGTCTAGGTCGAGTGCCGCCACCTCCTGCTGTTGATTTTCTTGTACCTGCGCCGCCTCGATTAAAAGTAGGGTGTGGCCCTCGTACACCGCATCGTCCCGACTCACCCGAATATCGCGCACTATACCGCTGATTGGCGCGGTAATAACGTGCTCCATTTTCATCGAGTCCATAATCGCCAACTGTTGCCCGACGGACACCTGTTCGCCTGCCGCCACGGTCAATTCGACGATAGTACCCTGCAGTGGCGCCGGCACTAGCGCCATACCTGCTGGCGCTGCTTGCTCGTCGTCGCCTGCTGCGCTCGGTGCACGGCTCTGAGAAAGTACTGCCAAGGGATCAACCGCCGCACCACTGTTAGTACCGGGGAAGTAAAATGCGGCCTGTCCAGCCCCGGCTTGCTCAAATAACGACTGTGCTTGGTTGTCGATAAAGCGGGTATAAATTTCGCTACTGGCCAATTCCTCGCGCTGTAATAGGGCCTGTAAGTAGGAGATATTGGTTTCCAAGCCGCTGATGCGCACCTCGCTGAGCGCGCGGTAAGCCTTGGCCAGCAGCGTTGAAACATCGCTAGTGGGCGAGTGCACAATCAACTTGGCCAACAAGCTGTCGTAGGCGGGGCTGGTTGCATAGCCGGCATAGCCAAATCCATCTACCCGAATACCACGGCCAGAGGGCATTTCATAGGCGCTGATAATGCCACCGGAGGGCTTGGCTTCACCGCTTGAGGTCATCACTTCCATGTTGATACGGGCTTGCAGGGCAAAACCGCGGGACACTAAAAACTGCGACTGGTCGAGCCCTAGGTCAGTTAAACTTTCGCCGCCGGCAATACGCAGTTGCGACTGCACAATATCGACATCCCACACCTCTTCGGTCACCGTATGCTCCACTTGCAAGCGCGGGTTGGCTTCAATAAAGGCAAAGTAGGCGTTGTCCGGATCGACGGCCATTTGCTCGGCGTCAACTAAAAACTCAAAGGTGCCAATATTTGTATACTGCGCCTCGGCGGCAAGAAGGATAGCCGCGCGGGTAATTTTTTCCCGCAGCAAAGGGCTTAAGTCAGGACAGGGCGCCAGCTCAATAATCTTTTGATTGCGACGCTGCACGGAACATTCGCGTTCGCCCAAGTGAATAATACCACCGCTGCCATCGGCGACAATTTGCACCTCGATATGCCGGGCCCGACGAATCAACCGCTCAACAAACACATCGCCATTACCGAAGGCCTGTAACGCCTCCGATTGACAGCGCGCATAGGCCTCGTCCAAGTCTTCAGCACGCTCTACTGCGCGCATGCCACGGCCACCGCCACCCGCCAGCGCCTTGATCATTACCGCGGCATCGCTACCCAGTGTGGCAAAAAATGCTTTAACCTGCGCCAGCGAGCTAACACCGTCACTACCATCAATAACCGGCACTCCACAGCGCTGTGCTAAGGCGCGGGCGCTGGCTTTGTCGCCAAACAAATCTAAGGTCTGGGCAGAGGGACCAACAAACACTAATCCTGCAGCGTCACACTGGCGAACAAAGTCTGCATTTTCCGATAAAAATCCGTAGCCCGGATGAACGCCATCACAGCCATTATCACGCGCCAGCGCAACAATTTGTGCGCCGTCCAAATAGGCTGCCACCCCTCTACCTTGCAACGGTAGGGCCTGGTCTGCTTTTTGCGTATGCAGCGAAGCGTGATCATCCTCGGAATAAATAGCCACCGTGGCGATACCTAATTCCGAGGCTGCGCCGGCAATGCGAATAGCAATTTCACCGCGATTAGCGATCAATAATTTTGTAATGCTCATGATAGTGCTCGTTGATAAATTTTAGTGGATACAATACAGACAGTCGGGCGCCACCTTAGTAGAGCCAGCGCATGAAAGCAGCGCTATCTATTGCCTCGACGTTGCTAGCCTTGTTTTATTGACACAGCAATAATAAATCAGGGCTGTTAGTTCAGGGCTATTGTTTTAGAACTGTAGTTTCGGCACTTTTGTTTCAGCACTGACAGTTCAGCACTATTGTTTCAGAACAACTGATTCAGAACAAATTTTTCTGGACTATTTTTCAAAACTATTAGTTCAGTGCTGTTGATTCAGGGCTGTCAATTCAGCGCTAGGGTTTCAGTGCTATCGACACAATAGCAACAACTCAGTATTACCAGCCGTTGCGATGCACAATATTGCCCAGATCTTTGCGTGGCGCCACTTTAAAGTCAGTACCTTTGCTGTAAGCCACTGGAATTAAGGCAATTTGCGAAATGTCGTCGGGAATACCCAACAGCTCAGCAATTTCAGCCTCGTGATTTAAGTGCAAGGTGGTCAGACAAGTACCTAAGCTGCGTTCTCTGGCCGCCAACATAAAGCTCCAAACCGCAGGATAAATCGAACCTAACATTCCGGATATAGCGCCCGCAGGTAAACCCGGAGTATCAATTCTGCCGCTACAGCAAGGAATGACCAGTACCGGCACACGGCTCATATTGTCGGCCAGATACTGCGCTGAACTGAGAACTTTTGCTGGGTGTGGGCCATCGAAGGATCGTCTGTATGCAGCTTAGTCGGCTGTGCCGGGCCCGCCGCATAACCGGCAAAGGTCTGCTGATACAGCGCCGCTATTTTATCTTTTTTATCTTGGTCGGTTACCACCACAAAATGCCAGCCCTGGGAGTTCGAGCCAGAGGGGGCTTGCAGGGCAATATCCAGACATTCGTCAATGATTGACACCGCAACCGGGCGGTCAAAGTCTAGCCGCTTACGCACCGCTCGGGTGGTGGTTAAGACTTCATCGGCGGTTAAATTCAACATAGTCATGGTATTGTCCTTTTTATTAGATACATTATTTTAACAACAGACCGACCGCTGCACTGCGCATTAAAAGTGCCTGTAAAATAGCAGGACCCAATAATACTGCGCCGCCGGCGTCAACAGACTGCTTTAAACCTGACTGGGAATAAGTAGTTCAGGCCAACTCGCTTCGGTCTGCGCCACAGCGTTACCGATCTCTTCGACGGTCCAAGGCGCTTCGGCAGAATCTTTAACCGCCACTGTATCAACACACCAAGACAACAGCGTTACTCGATTACCGTTAACTCCAAACTGCCTGCCGGTAATATGTGACGCATCGGGTGTGCACAGCCAAACCACTAACGGCGACACTTTTTCTGGCGCCATGCGATTACTCAAATCATCTTTGTCGCCCTGCATCAGATCTTCTGTCATCCGCGACATAGCGGCCGGCGCCAATACATTAACGGTAATGCCGTATTTTTTTCCTTCCAGGGCCAGCACCCGCATAAAGCCAGCCAATCCAGCCTTGGCAGCACCGTAATTTGCCTGACCAAAGTTACCAATAAGTCCAGAGGTTGAGCTGGTCATAACAATACGCCCTCCTTCGTTTTGTTCCAGCATGCGCTGCCAGGCATGTTTGCTCACTAGGTAACTACCGCGCAGATGCACATCGATAACCGCGTCCCACTCAGCATCGGTCATTTTTTTGAACGAGCGGTCGCGCAAAATACCGGCATTGTTAATGAGAATATCAAGACGGCCAAAGCTGTCGACTGCGGCCTGCACCATCGCCGCCGCCGCGCCATCATCGGTTACCGAACCGTAGCTCGCTACCGCCCGGCCACCGGCGGCAATAATTTCTGCCACTACGTTATCGGCCATCGAATGACCACCACCGGTGCCATCTCTAGCGCCACCCAAATCGTTAACCACTACCGCTGCGCCGTGCTCGGCCAGCAACAGCGCGTGGGCCCGCCCCAAACCGCCGCCAGCGCCTGTTACCAGCGCTACCTTACCGTCTAATTTTCCCATGGTGTCACTCCTTTTATTATGCCATTTTTTGGTGATTTTTTGTGCTGGAAAAACTTTTTCGCGGGTTTAAAAAAACCGCAACTACAGCACTTTACCGATACGTTTGGCCTCCTCTTGGTATTTTTCATAAGACTGTTTTAGCGTCGCCGAGTTAAGCAGCGTTGTCGCCAACACTTCACCGGAGTCAACATCTTTGATCGAGGTTTTAATCCACATCGACTCAGTGCGCTTACTCTCGCCCAGTCCAACGACTTCGCGCTCTAGAATATAATCCTGACCGACAAATAAGGGGCCCTTAATCATGCGTACTTCCAGATCGGCAAACAGACCAATCGAAGGACCTTTAGGACCAGTCAGCCCCGAGGCGGTGGAGCCCACAAAGGGGCTAACCATTTCAGTCGGCATAATCGCTTTACCCCAGGGAGTGGCGGCGGCATTTTCAGCCCCATACCAACGGCAGCTCTCGGTGATCTTTTCTAGCTTGTTATTCAAACTAAAAGGGTAACTATTGCCCAAGTGCTGATCAAAGCCCATTTGAAAGCGATCCGGCGTAGGCGACTTGTCGCCAATTTTTACATTTTCTAGTAACACTAACTGCTCCGGAGTGGGTCTAGATGCCATTAACTCATCCAGTCTGGTTGCTGGGTGCTGCGGCCCTATTGATGCAGTGCCCTCCAATACCAGTTCACCGGTTTTTTTCTGTGCCCACAATTTTGTGATGGTAGCGCCGTCTTTAGGTACTTCGACAAAGGCTTGAACCTCTTCACCCTCTACCACCACATTCTTGAAGTGGGAGCTAATGCAACCGTTCTCAAACCAACGATCACCCCAGATGCTGTGCAACAGCGGATCAAACTGTGAGAAATGGGTAGGCCCCTCAATCGGCGCGCCACTAAAACCCAGTTCCTGGGCCTGTTCGTCGTCGTGGATAGACAAATGACCACCGTATTCCTGCTCTGCTAGCATTTGTAGCGGTTTGCGAAAGGGGCCATTAACAACCCCATTGTGCTCTTCTAACGGCGTATCAAATACAGAATCGGTCATAGTTAAGTTCCAAATAGTGGTCAATAATAAGTAGCTGCTGAAGCCTGAAGTAACTGGTCGGTTGGCGCGAATTGAAGGTCACTGCGCAGTAAAAAATAAGTCAATAGCTTACGGTTAGCTTATCAAATCTGCGGCTACCCTACCAGTACCGCAGCTGTTCACCCGCTAGCGCCAAGCGCGATCGGTGATATCATTTTTATCACTCTAACAAAGATCCAGTATCTCGCTTTTATGCCCGCTGTAACGCCAGCAGCAACCGCTGCAATATATTTCAGTATCGCTACTAGCTAGCTGATGCCAGCTAAGCAAAACTGCGGTTCCAGCTGCCTATTTGTTGACTGGTTAGCGCAGCTGTCATCGCCATTGAAGATAGCCATCAAGCATTTCTATTAAACATAGCCATCAATCTTCTCTATCAAACTTCAATTAGGCCGGGTTTGTTCAATTGCAATTGCAGTTTTTTAGCCCGCTGCTGAGCGGTAGATCGTTCGCTGATAGTGTCGATGTGATACCAGCTATTGGACACCGCCGTTCGATCGATTTGTACCACCATATAGCCGCGGCGAAACAACTCCACATATTTAATATGTGGGTGCGCCTGCATTAATTGGCCCGCCGACTCATCGGCTTTTTCTTGGCTGGGCAGGGCCGGTGAACTCACCGCCGGAGCGACAAACTCCACCGCCAGAGCACCTTCACCGGTAGCGCTATTGTAGGCCTGCTCGCCAGTAGTACTGAAAGGCGACTGGCAAATATCCGAGCCCCAAGAAGAGTGTACATCACCGGTTAGTATCACATTATTGCTGTTTGCCTGCTGTTCGAATTGAGCCAACAGCCGCTGGCGACTGGCGGGATAACCGTCCCAAAAATCGCCGCTGAGGGGGCGTCCGTCGGCCCCCATCACCTGGGCCATAACCACTTGCTGACCCAATACCCGCCACAGAGTTTTATTCTCAAAGGAAGCGGACAATTCGCCCTGCAGCCAATGCTCCTGCTGTACCCCCAGTAGTGAGCGCTGCTGGCCGCTCCAGTCCTGATCTTTTTCCAGCTGCTGATCGCGGCCAATAATCCGGGTGTCGAGCATAATTAGGTCAAACAAATCACCCACTTGGAAACTACGATACAGTCTATTTTGCCGATCGGAGACCGCCTCGCGTATCGGCATCCACTCGAAGTAGGCTTGGGTGGCCGCTTCGCGCCGTTGCGCCCAACTGCCCTCTTCTTCGCTGTGATTTTCTGCCCCTTTAATCCAGGCGTTGTTGGCAAACTCATGGTCGTCCCACACCAAAATAAAAGGATGACGGGCATGCACTGCAATCAAGTCTTCATCGCCGCGATAACAGCCATAGCGCTGGCGGTAGTCCTGCAGCTCAATACATTCGTGATCGGGTACCGGTATCCGGCCCAGGGCGGTACCGTCGCCATAGGTCTTGTTAGCGTACTCGTAAATATAGTCCCCCAGATGCAATACAACATCAATATCGTCGCGTTCGGCCAGTGCTCTATAGACGTTAAAATAACCCATCGGATAATTGGAGCAAGACACCACACCGAGGGCAAAACTCTCCGGTTTACCCGCTGGCAAAGTGCGAGTGCGTCCGGTCATCGACACCGCATTGTGGCTGCTAAAGCGGTAAAAATAGCGCGTATCGCTGCTCAAACCGGTGACGTCTACCTTCACCGTATAGTCACGACTAGCCTCAGTGATGAGCGTACCGCTAGCCACTAATCGCTCAAAATGCCGATCCGTGGCAAGCTGCCAACTGACTTCAGCGGTAGCAGCGCTAGTGCTAACCCGGGTCCAAATTATGACCCGGTCCTGCAGCGGGTCGCCACTGGCTACACCGTGGGCAAACTCGCTGTCTACCGCTGCGCCTATGCCGGCACCGGCACAAGCCACTAGACCCGGTGCTACTACAGTAGCCGCTGCTGCTGCGCCGATAAAGCGCCGTCTTGATACTGTCATAAGTCACCTAGAATAATTTGTTGCCTGTATTTATTCACAATTACAGGCGTTTCATAGCTGGATTGTGAGCATTTTGTGCAAAAAAATTAGTACCTTGCTTGTCAATTAATTGTTCAGCATGACCAGAAAACACAGCTAACAGCTGCCTATAATTGCGCTGAAAAAGTCTCTAGCTAAATACTTTGCGGTACTGCCGGGAAACGCAAATTAGAGCTTATCAGCAGCAGGCGCCAGCGTAACATGGGCATCACCGGTAACAATAGTAGGCTGAAAATCATTGCCTTAAGCGCAGTATCCGCTCCGCCTCAGTGAAAACAGCGGTATAACACCCTTAACAAACAGTGCGATAAAGTTGTTCCAAATAAAAGCATCGCTACATGGGGTAGTTTTGCCTCGGCGCCCTGACCCCGAAACCAGACAATTTTTTTACATTTAGCGGCTAAAAAATAGCCTTAACACAGGGTATTAATCGCTCACCCGTGTTTTCATCGTCGTCTTTTTCTGCGCTAGTGCGCAGCGAAAACAAGCAATTGTGAGCACATTCGCGGTGGTATTTACCACCAGAAACAGTAGCGAGCACCCGTAAGCGCGACAGCGCAAACATCCAGCCGATGCCCACTATGTCGAAGTGGTTATCCGCCAGCCACGGTGACAACAATAGCTAAGAGAGAGCTGCGCGGTGATCGTCGGGGCCAATAAGCCGCTGCAATATGATGCTTTGAAAGATCACTTCAGCGGCCACTGTTTGTTACTGACTCATATACCAACCGCCGTTGGGAGAAATAACCTGGCCGGTCATATACTTGGCCTCGTCGCTGGCCAGATACACCGCCGACCAGGCAATATCTTCAGGCTGACCAAATCCGCCCAGTGGTATTTGCGCCTCTAGCGTAGGTCGTATCAGTGTCAGCCCCGCGGTCATATCGGTTTCTATCCAGCCTGGAGCGATGGCGTTTACGCGAATATTGCGACTCGCCATCTCATGCGCTAAGGCGCGAGTAAAACCCATAATTCCCGATTTGGCAGCGCTGTAGTGACTAAAGCCAGGGCGCCCAAAAGTGCCCATCACCGAGGCGATATTGATAATAGAGGCGGTTTTCAGCTCCAGCATCTGTTTAATACCCTCACGACAACACAGGAAGGTGCCGCGCATGTGCACATCGATCATGCGGTCCCACTGCTCGTCGGTTATCTCCAAAATAGCGTCGTTGTGCATGACTTCACCGCGCTCGGCAGCCTCGATGCGCAGGCGGGTTTTTTCATCCTGCTCGGGGCTAGATTCACCGCCACCAATACCGGCATTGTTGACCAAAATATCTAACTGGCCGGCATAGCGGCCAACCTCTTCAAACATCGCCGCGACTTGCGCGCTGTCTGATACATCGGCGGCGATAGCATGGCCCTGCATCGGTTCCGCGGCTTTTTGCGCCGCCGCTAAATCGAGATCGTTAATAATGACCCTAGCGCCCTCGGCGTGAAACAGCTCTGCCATTTTTGCACCCAAACCACGGGCGCCACCGGTAATAAGTGCCACTTTATCTTTCAGCCTATCCATTATTTATGCTCCGATTATTATTGATCAAATTATTCTTACTGTGTTTATTAATACCGTATTTATTAGTGCTGTGCTCGTTCGTGCTGTGCTTGTTGGTGCTGTGCTTGTTGGCGCTGTGCCTGTTAGTGCTGTGCATATTAATGCGCTACTGAATTTTTGCCGTTTTCTAGATCGCCAAAATCTAACGTATTTCTAGTGTTTTCTCAAACTCAATCTCGTCGCGCACTAACGACACATCCACGTATTCCCCGCGCAGCCATTGTTCGTATTGATCAGTGCTGTGCTCGCTGTCGGCTCGGCCGCTGTTGCCGCCGGCGATAATAAAGCGAAAGTGTAAGGGGTCGGCCAGGTCAACCACCCAGCGAAAGGCCGGACCGTGGTATACCCGCAACTGCTCGCTGTCTGCATCTACCCGTCGTCGCAGTGCCATACGCAAGGTAGTGCCGCTGCCGCCAATAGGGTCTGGCCCCACCCGCATAGATTGCCAGGGCGCGTGTTTGCCCAGCGAGTGTTTAAACTCAACCTGCTGCAGTTTGCCCCAGCGCCAGTCACTACCCATCGCCTTGTCGAGACGTTCAACCAGCGCAGCTACCTCTTTGCACAATAATGTTTGCAAGGTCTGTTGGTGCGCTAACCAAGGCGAGCCGGGCTGGAAAAAGTCGGCGACCCCCCACTTCACCAAGCCCATTGCGACCACCGGCATCGACAATAACAAATCGTCGCCGAGCACCGCATGCATAAAATCTTGGTGCCAGCGCCGGTCTAGTAGGGGGTAATAAACACAGGCGGCAGCACTGTCAACATCGGCACTGTAATCCCAGTTTTCTAACAGTTTACGCGCTCGCTGCACTGATTCGCAGGGGTCCACTAAACAGGCGGCTATAGCCGGTGCCCAGTCTTGCGCCTGCAAGTCGATCAGATCGAGCTGCATCGCTTCAAAATCGGCGGCGCTAAAAGGCACCGGCGGCTGGGCACTGATCTGCTGCTGAAGTAATTGCTCGATGCGCCGAGCACGTGCATCGGCAACGGGAAAGTTGGCTATCGGAAAAGACCCTCGGTCACCCATGGTGTCGTTATTGGCGGTTAGGCTGTAACCACTGTCCGGGTTGTGCTCGACACAGAGCTCAGCAGCGGTGCTCAACTCAAAGGGGTGGTGATCCCAAACCGCTAGCGGCACCGAACCGGTAACGCCCTCGGTGGGGCCGTCGGCGCGTTTGTACCCGGGACGTTTGGGCACGGTGGCGGCGATAAAACGACGCATTTCATCGTTGCTATCGACACAGATAATATTGTTAACCAACGGACAGACATCGTT
>JBLHLU010000072.1:0-14634 GCA_047623385.1 Paraglaciecola psychrophila | reverse complement strand
AAGCGATGTGGCAACGGCCTGCTTGAGGGTGCTCGCCAGTAAGTACATCAGTATAGGCACAATAATAAAACCGCCGCCAACCCCGAATAGTCCCGCCAAAGTACCGGTAACAACAGCGCCTGCGAGCAAACTGGCAGTGCGGCGGGTGGCTGACCGAGTGAACCACGATCGCTGCTTAGCGGGTGCTTGCTGGTGCGGCTCAATGCAGCGGTTAGATTTTTTCCACATCAGTATGGCAACTACAGCAATGAGTATGGCAAAGCTTGTGACTAATACGTCGGGTGCTAGTTTACTCCCTATGGCCAGTCCGAGAGGGGTAAAGGCACTGCCAACAACAGCAAATAGCAGGCCTGTTCGCCACTGGATTTCGCCGCTATAACGCTTACAAAAGACGCCGTAGAACGCGCTGGACGCAACCAGCCCCAATGACAGGGCGATAGCCTGCAGCGGTGGTAACTGCAAAAACACGATAAACAGCGGCACCGCCAAAATAGAACCACCGGACCCGCAGAGACCGAGTAGCAGTCCGACCAGAGCACCTATGGCGATAGTCATTTTGATATAGCCTGTGGGTCGTCATGGGGAGCTAAAGTAAACCAGCGCAACGATTCAGCCGCCGGCGGCAAGGCCATGCTGAAACGCTGGCCCATGGCACTGCTGTGCTGCAGTTTGTCTAACGCCATTGCTGTGTAGCGGGCAAGCGGAAGCGGCGCCTTTGGCGAGGCGGCGGCTGAGCTATAGGTGGGGCTATAAGTGCAGTTATAGGCGCTGCTGTTACCGGTGCTACTGTTACCGATGCTACTGCAACCGGTGCTACTGTCACCGGTGCTACTACAGGCGCCGCTATCACTGCTGTTATCACCGCTGCTATCGCCGAAGGTAAAACTGTTTAAGTCACCGCCTAGTTCCATCGGCTGGCCTTGGTAGCGCCAGCTGCCGCTGACTTGATCGAAATCATAGTAGGGCAGCAGCTTCCAGCCCAGCTCTGCAATGATTTCAATTGCACTCAACAAATACTCCAAAGTGTCTTGGTCGATAAAATAGTTGAGGTTGAGTCTGACCCAGCCCGGGCGCAGCACGCTATGGCCCAAATTGATCTGCTGCGCCAAATCATCGCTATAGTCGCTGTCCATTGCTAGCAGGGTGTGGCCATAGGGGCCGGCACAGGAGCAGCCGCCCCGGGCCTGAATGCCAAACAGGTCGTTGAGCAGAGCCACCACAAAGCCGTAGTGTAGGTGCTGCTGCTGGTGGCGAATGCGCAGTGAGATAATAGCCAGTCGCGGCGCTTCGCTATTGCCTAGAATCTCTATGTTGCCACCGTTTTGCCAGCGTTTAAGTGCTTGTGCTACCAGCGCCTGCTCGCGCTCTTCGATTATCGCGGTGCCCACCTCTTGCTGTAACTTGAATACCAAACCGGCCCTAATCGATTCGACAATAGCCGGTGTGCCGCCTTCTTCTCGTCGCTCGCTGTTCTCTAGATAGTAGTGGTGCTGTGCGGTGACGTAGCTCACAGTGCCGCCGCCAGGTACTGCTGGAACACGGTTTGAGAGCAGGGCGTCTTTGACGATCAATAGTCCCGGGGTGCCCGGTCCGCCGACAAATTTGTGACAGGAGATAAACACCGCATCAATGGCTTGAGCGCTATCTTCGGGGTTCATATCAATAGCCACATAAGGTGCTGCTGCGGCATAGTCCCAAAATGACAGGGCACCGTAGCGATGCAGCATCGCGGTGATAGCGGCTACCTCGCTCTTGATACCGGTGACATTGGAGGCCGCTGAAAAACTGCCAATCACTAACTGACGGTGCTGATTGCGCTGCAGTTGTGCTTCTAGTATCTGCAGGTCGATCATGCCGCGCTGATCCAGTGGAATCGATACCAGCTCGGCAATCGACTCGCGCCAGGGCAATTCGTTGCTGTGGTGTTCGTAGGGTCCGATAAAAACCAGCGGCCGCTCGGCGGCGGGAATACGCGCTTGCAGGTGGTAGCGCGCATCGAGTTCGGCGGGTAGCCGCAGGTTGAGAATGTCAATTAGCTTGGCGATGGCGGCGGTAGCACCGGGGCCGGTAAAAATGACTTTGTCCTGGTCGTTGCCGTTGACCGCCTCGCGGATAATCTGCCGAGACTGTTCCCGCAGCCCAGTGGTGTAGGCGCCGGTAAACGAGGTATCACTGTGGGTGTTAGCGTAATAGGGCAGCACCTGCTGGCGAATATAATCTTCGATAAAATCCAGCGAGCGTCCCGAGGCGGTGTAGTCGGCGTAGACCAGCGGCTTGTCGCCGAAGCAGGTGTTAATCACGGTCATTTCGCCAATGATATTGCGGCGAATCTTGTCTATCAACGCTGTTGTCATGAGTGTTTTTCGCTGTGGGGTGAAGGTTTAAATAGTAGCGTTTACTGGTTAGAACATTGTTCCCATTTATTCTTTAATTTCCAATATAGTGACATTAACGTTTCACTATTGTGGTAATAATTGGCATGATGTTTCGGTTATTTGCTTTATGGAGATTTATGCTGTGGATAAACAAGACCGGACAATACTCAAATTAATGCAGTGCGATGCAACCTTGTCGGTCGGGCAATTGGCGGAGCGCACCGGTATGTCAAAGTCAGCGTGCTGGCGGCGGGTGCAAAAGCTGGAACAGCAGGGGGTGATTCAAGAGCGGGTGGCTATTCTCAGTGCCGAGCAGTTGGGTTTGTCGCTGTGTGTGTATATCTCGGTGCGCACCAACCAACACAACGATAGCTGGGCACAACACTTTCAGCAGGTCACCCAGCAAATTGCCGGGGTGCAGGAAGTGTATCGAATGAGCGGTGATCTGGATTATCTAATCAAGGCGGTGGTGACCGATATGGCCGGCTATGACCGGCTCTACCAACAACTGATTGCCGCAGACCTATTTGATGTCAGTGCCAGTTTTGTGATGGAAACGATGAAGCGGACCACCGCGCTGCCGCTGGAGTAACCAGCCGTTGTGGTGATGGCTGCGATTGCTGCGCCGGGCTAGGGACAAGAGCCAAGAGCCAAGAGCAGTGTAGAGCAGCTAGCGGTCTCGGTAAATCCTGTGCCTACAGTTGGCCGCGCAGGGTATTCCAGTGCGGCGCTTACCTCGCTGCTGCAGGCTCACCGATTTATTTGCCAGTAATAAATACCGGTTACTGCTACCAGGTCATAAACCAGCCGATGATGGTACCGATGGTTGCAAATATCCAATTGAGTAGCTGATGCCACCACTGCGAGGCATTTTGCTGCTGCCAGCGATCGTTGGCAGCAGCAATGAGATAGAGGTGAATGTTTTGTGTGGCTTGCTCGTCGAGAACATCGGCAAAACTGACCATGCCCAGCTCTGAGTAAATACCACCGCGCACGATGTCGTCGAACAGGATGTGAGTACTACTGTTCATATACCGCAAATCTGGGATAACGCCACCTAGCCCAATATTGCCGCCGTGACAGCGAGCGCAATTTGCCATGTAAAGGCTCTGGCCACGGTCTATCGCTGCGGCGTTGCCGATTGATGCCGGTGGTGCTTCTTTCATCACATAACGCTTGGGCTCGACGGGGTGGCTAGCGCTGCCGCCCAGTTTGTAAACTAATAACCGGCTAGTACCATTGGCTTGAACGATATTGGGTATTATCAGCGCGCCAGTGCCGCCCCATCCCGCCATCACTGCGATATATTGCTCGCCTTCAATAGCGAAGCTCACCGGCGGTGCGACGATGCCAGTCCCGGTAAACGTTTGCCACAGAACCTCGCCGCTGGCGGCGCTATAGGCGACCAAACGCTGGTCGCCGGTGCCCTGAAATACCAGCCCAGATTGAGTGGTCAGTACACCGCCATTCCACACGGTGTTATGTTGCACCTGCCAGCGCTGGCGCTGGGCAATAGGGTCCCAGGCGATCAGCTTGCCGCGCATCATTTTTTTGATAATGGCATCGATCATGGCGGCGGGCATATCCGGTATATCACCGCCTTTGAGGCCGTCACCTTGTTGTCCCAGATTAAAGTGCCCGCCTTTTTTGTGGATAAAATCCGTGGCGGTACTGTAGGGCATCGACGCTTCCATGGCGGGAATAAAAACCAGTCCGGTGGCTTTGTTAAAGGCCATGGGCTGCCAGTTATGAGAACCCAGTGCCCAGGGTGATGTAGTCTGTGGTTGCTGTGAATGGTCGGCCTGTTCGGTTTCTACTGGCCGCCCAGTGGCCAGGTCGACATGACTAGCCCAGTTGATTTTGGTGAAGGGTTCAGCGGAAATTAACTCGCCAGTGGCTCGGTCTAGTACATAGAAAAAGCCATTTTTAGGTGCCTGCATAATAACCGAGCGATTTTCGCCTGCGATCATCAACTCCCCCAATATCATATGTTGGGTGGCGGTAAAGTCCCAGGAGTCGGCGGGGGTGGTCTGATAGTGCCAGACATAGGCGCCGGTGTCGGGGTTAAGGGCGACCACAGAAGATAAAAATAGGTTGTCGCCGCCGCCGGGACTACGCACCCAGCGATTCCAGGGTGAGCCATTACCGACCCCGATGTACAGCAGGTTGAGCGCTGGGTCGAAGGCCATAGAATCCCATACGGTACCGCCGCCGCCGCTTTTCCAATATTGATCGCCACTCCAAGTGGCCGCTGCCATGCGTTGAGTTTTCGACTCGTAGGGCTCGGCGGGATTGCCCGGCACAGTATAAAAACGCCAGACCTGGGCGCCTGTTTGTGCATCGTAGGCACCGACATAGCCGCGCACGCCGTACTCGGCGCCGCCATTGCCAATAACGATATTGCCCTTTATCGCCCGGGGCGCGCCAGTAATGGTATAGGGTTTGTCCGGGTCGATAGTGAGTACGTCCCACTGCACCTCGCCGTTGTCTTTGTGCAATGCGATCAGGCGGCCATCGATGGTACCGACATAAATATGGTCACCCCAGGCTGCGACCCCGCGGTTGACAACATCGCAGCAGGCGTTGACGCCCCAGGCTCTGGGTACCGCCGGATCGTAGTGCCACAGTAACTCGCCGGTTGCCGCGTTGTGGGCAAAAACTTCGCTCCAGCTGGTGGTGGAATACATAACACCGTCGATGACCAGCGGCGAGGCCTCTAAGCCCCGAGTGGTGTTGGTATCGAAGTACCAAGCCAACCCCAGCTCATTGACATTGTCAGGGGTAATAGCGGTGAGCGGGCTCTCGCGATCTTCAGCATAGTTGCGGCCGTGGCTTAGCCAAGAGCCCGGTTCGCTGTCGGCCGCGATAATGCGAGCGCCATCGACGTCTGCCTGCAGCGCCAAGGCCAGCAGGGTGTTTAGGCATAAACCCACTAGTAGAAATGTTATTTTTGCCATAAATAATCCCAAGGTACCGATCGAGTGTGCTCAGTGTTAGGTGTTAGGTGTTAACCGAGGCCGCTTTGCCATTACTGTCCATGACACTAACGCCAACACCCTGCTACTGCGTTAGCCCAAGGTAGATAGTATTATTATATTAGAAGTAAATAAAGTTAATTGCGGCGTATAGTCGTTTTGATGGACTTACAAACACCTCTGCCTCTTATTGACTGCAACAGTAGAGGCATAAAATCTCGGCGATTTACCGGGGCGCTGTATCGCTATGGCCGATGAAATCCTGCGGACCTTAATATTCGCCAAGCAGTAGTTTAGCGGTCAGAAACTATTTCCAGGCATTGGTTATAGCTTGTTCATACAGTGCGTTCATATAACCCCTTCATACAGCCCCTTCATTCAACCTGCTACGATGATGGCGCACTGATAGTTGTTAGCGGTGAATGCAAGGTGTGGGTCATTACCTCGGGTATTTTGACCAAGCTTGCCCCGCAGATTAAAGAAAAATTAACCATCACTGAAACCCCCCGGCGCAATAAGACTCTGGGCGTTTAAGTCTAGTGGTAGCCGCCGACAGTGATAACGTGCTGACCGATGCGGTGCGCCGGGTAGTGTGGTGCTCTGACACAGATGCGCGCATATCGGTATATCTGAACTCGCCAATCCATTGCGCGCCACTGTTGTTGATGGAGCAAATGTTGATGGAGCACAGTTAGCGGCTATTGAACAACGATATACGCCCATTAGATCGTTAGTATGAGGCTATTTGGCGGCGATTTTTCAGCAGCAGATATCGCCTACAGTTTTGCTGGCGAGGTGGTGTAAACAGGTAAGATAGCGCTACACTGTGCGGTTTTATGGCAGGGTAAAAAGGATGAATACTATTAATTGTAGTTCTGCTCACGCTGCCCGCGGCGTTCTAGGCCACAGGCTATGGTCCATTTCATGGCTGTCGTTGCTGTTGTCATTGTCAATGTCGCTGCTATTGATAACAGTGCCGTCTTTGGCAAAGGGTGAATCCGGCCTCGAGCCGCTGTTCGAACCGGCGCCAAGGGCCGCTGACGGGCGCTTTGTAAACGGTGCCGGTGATATCGCTCACGGTAGCTTCAAAGATCGCATACCGTTTATGCTGCGCCGCTTTGGCGGTATGTTGCGCTCCAGCGCCGATGCACCTCGGCTAGTGGCTAACAACGGTGCCTTGCTGCGTGCTAATACCAGCCAAAGCACCGCAACTTGGATTGGTCATGCGACCGTGCTGGTGCAGATGCAGGGCGCTACGTTTCTAACAGATCCTATTTGGTCGAATACGCCCAGTCCGATACCCTTTGTTGGCCCCCGCCGCTACGTGCCGCCGGGTATGGCGCTGGCAGATTTGCCAGTTATAGACTTTGTGCTTATTTCTCATAATCACTACGACCATCTGGACTTGCCGACCCTGAGAAAGCTGGCAAAACGCAATCCAAAAGCGGTGTTTTTTGTGCCGCTGGGTAACGGTGAGCTGCTGCGTAAACAGGGTATCGAGCAGGTTCAGGAGCTGGACTGGGGCGACACTGTGCAGCTTGCCGGCCTCACTATTTACTGTCTGCCATCGCAGCATTGGAGTAAGCGCAGCTTGCGTGACGACCACCGTGCACTGTGGTCGTCCTGGGCGGTTACCGGGCCGCAAAGGCGGTTTTATTTCGCCGGTGATAGCGGCTACTTCGACGGTTTTAAAACCATTGGCGAAAAGTTAGGGCCCTTTGACTTGGCGGCACTGCCCATTGGTGCCTACCAGCCACAGGCGATGATGCGCCAGTCCCATATGAATCCGGAGCAGGCAGTACAGGCGGCACAGGATTTGCGCGCGGATAAAGCCATGGCGATACACTTTGGTACCTTCGACCTAAGCGACGAACCCCTTGCCGAGCCACCTCGGCGCTTTCTCGAGGCTGCGTTGAACAGCGGCGCTGATTCAACCGAAGCTTGGTTATTCAATATAGGTCAAACACGGGCATTCTAGCCTGGGAACTGCCACCGGTTTACCCGGCTATTCAGCCAGTGGCTAGCAGCGCCACTTACCCCGTTATGCTATCGCCTGTAAATCAGGGGTAATAGTGATTGTAGCCGCTTGGTTGATAGTCAATGAGTGGGTAGTGCGAGCGCAAAAATGTCACTAGGTCGATTAACGGATTCACCGTTAGCGTGTCACTGCCGTTGCGCATGCTTGACCGGCTACCTGCGCGGACACCTTCGGTGATAGGTAGCTTGGTGATGTGTGGTTTGGCGCTATCTTGTTTGGTTATAGGCAGCTTGGTTATAGGTAGCTTGGTGATAGGTAACTTGGTGAAATATAGTTTAACAGTTTGTGGCTAGCTAATTTTATGTTGAGGGCTATTCACCGGGGTTAGCTGCTCACCATAGGTTCTAATTCGGGGTTTTAATTCGGGGCTCCAATTCGGGTTACCTTGCCGGCGAATGTTATCGGTGGGTTCAGCTCACAGAAAATGTCACATTCAATACCGTCGATGGCAGGGCCGGAAAAACAGCCGGGTTGCAAAAAACAGATGCTGGTCTCGACTGGCATCTCCAATCGAACAACTACATATTTGGGGTGAAAGGGGGCCCTGCTTACAGGGCGTTAAGGTAACACTGGCCCCCGACTGTAGACGCCATCAGTGTATAGATAAATGCCCCTCGCTAGTTACAAAACAGTTTGTTCTTTGTGGTTGTCAGATAACTGAACAGTCGCAGCGGTGCTGCACTAACACAGCACCAGAGCCTGTTATTAGACAAAGGATTTTCTTTGTTTGCCCGGAGGCAAAAATTTCTCCCCGTCGATAGTGATACCGCTATAGCACAAAGTTATTGCACTGCCCGGGTGTTGCCGTCCGGCCACTGGCTGCCTCATTCGGAAGGCGATGGCTTGGTCCTGCGCTGGATAAAAATCAACGGTGTCATAGCCGTTGTGGAGAAGTATTTTGTATTGTTGAAAAAGGGAGTGTGCAAGTAAAAACGACTGCTCTACTATTAGAAAATAGAAAGTGCTAATATTGGTTAGGCTAAAAACAGTTGTAGTGGTTTAGTGAACTCTACAGCACTGGCTAATTGCAAAAACAGTATTGATTATATTCGTCCCATCATAGGATTTTAATGTAATGACATACGCCACAGATCTAAGCAACGTCAATCAAATGCAGGTCACACTGAGCGCCGGTGCTCTTAAAAGTGTGCTCAGCGAAGTTATACCGCTGGCTTCAAAAGTTCTCGACTGGACTCATGTGCCTACCGGTGGCTCAGCGGTGTGTCGATACAATCCGAAGAGCGTTAACAGGGAATATGAGATCAAGTATCAATCCGGTGATATTGGAAATATGGTTCACGAGCTTGTGCATGTTGCTGTTAACGAAGCTTATGGGCGTGATTTTATTAACTATGTCAATGATAGCGCTAGTAAAGTACCGGCTCGTACTCTTGATGCTGTGGGCCGCTGCACCAACGAAGATATACGCCAAACTAAACAGATGGACCCAGGTGCTAATAACGCTAATGGCACCAGCCTGGAAGCTCTGCAGGGTTGGGCAGCAGCAGCACTGGAACTAAGTGTTCAGCAGCGCAGCGAAATTGATGCGAAATTATTGTACGGCAGAATGAATCCGCAAAAAGAATACGACACCGTGATCACCCAAGTGCTGGTGTGGCTGGTGCAATGGGGATATCCAGTCATAGGCCATCAAGGCACCAAGCCGGTGGTCAATGCGCTGTTTGAAGAAATCTCCGCCGCTGTCGAAAAAGCGTATAACGCGAGAAAAAATGCATCGACAAAAACCCTGTTGCGCGTTTCGACCGAAGCAAGATGATTGGCGATGGGGCATACAGACTAACAAACCGTTGAGGTTGTCTATCTGACGGCTTTTCACTTCAGCTCGGCTGTAGCTAATAAAGCGACCTCGACTGCTGTGCTTATTGGCGCCTTTGAATAGTGAGTTGTGCTCATACTGCAAGCTTATTGCCGGCGTTATCGCAGGGTGAGTTAGTCAATATAAAAGTAGCCAGTGCAAGCTTGCCGCGTAGCTACATAATGACCGGCTAGGTATTGGGCAGAAGCAGCGCTACTTGCCGAGACTGGGCAACCAGATGACCGGCTTCATCCCACAGACAACCCGATTCGATAATTCTGTTGTCTTGCAAATCTTCGGTGACAAACTCACCCAAAATCCATCCCGGTACCGGTGCTCTTCTAACGTGCACGGTTAGCTCCACGGTAGGAACCCAGCCAATATTGCCCATTAATCCAAACACCGAGGGCGGAAAGGCGTCGCTAAACGTAAACAGCGACAGACAGTCTGGCGGACGCTGATCCGCAAATCGAATCCAGCCAGAGATTCTCGTTTCACTGGCCTGGCCTGCCAACGCTTGGCTGGGGTTCAATAACATATCAAGACGGGCGCGAATGGGTAGTTCTATACCCTGCTGATCACCGGAGCGCTCTATACATTGATCAGGGGGTGGTATCTGCGGTGGCCGGCGTGTTAACACAACATTGGCTAACGGATCCTCAGCGGCTTTGCCAAATACCGCAATGACTGTTAATCGTATTTTTCCAGCTTGAAGCAAGTGACCGGTAGCAGTACCCATTGTCCTGCCGCGGCGAACCAATTCTACCTCAACCGTACAGGCTTGTTTCGCCAGACCGGGGCGCAGATAGTGGCTGGTGACGCTAACGGGAATCGGGAACTCTGGGAATAGCTGCGCCATAACCCGCAGGGTAATCGCTAACAGATAGCCGCCATTGGGGTTGTCGCCAATATTCCACTGGTCGCTCAACAGACCCTGCCAGCGACCATCGTCGAGTTGGCTTAGGGTTGTTTCAGTATCAAAATCGCTCATGCAGGGGTTACCTTGGTTTTATCTAAGTCGCAGAGGAAAAAAGCGATAGTTCAGACTGATCCGCGCAAGGGTAAATACATTGTTGCCACGGTATGTTGGAGAAATGGGCAGTCGGAAAATTATTTAGCTTGCGCGATCTTATCGCTAAATTGGGATTAATGACACACTGAAGCTAGCGGTCAGAGTATTGCCGGCGTTGTTGGGCCTCTCTTCGCGCCTTTTGAAGACCGTTGATAGCTGTGGTAGTAGCGGTCGATTTTCTTGTTGTAGTGGTATAACTATAGCGTCGGTCGAAGCCGATAAATAACCGAGTTAAGTCATGCTATGTCCCCTGCTAGATGACTGGAGTCGCTGAGATCTAGCCCAGTAAAAAATGCCCGTCTAGCGCCCCGCAATACAAGTATACGAGTGGTATTGTCGTCGTGTTACTTTTCGAAATAAATTCGTTATCAGGTGATCAATGTGGAGCCTCATATAGATTCTACCCTATGAATTACCCCGATTTTGGCATTGTATGAGAGAACTAAAGTGTACGGATTCTCATTGTTAACGGTCAAGTTCGGACAGTTCACATCAAAATAGTATGAAGGATAACCCAGAGCCTATGCTGGATAAAAAGTCCTCCACAGTGCCCGGACCTGAAAGTATAACGGGCTACAGGGCCGAGTTGGTGTTATGACCGTTGAAGAACCAGAGCGGACATTGTCCAATAAAAATCACCCGTATGGGTGATGAGGCTAACGAATTTATTTTGTTAAAATCGTGTAAATTGAGCATCGGTAAGTCTGTCGACCCTCTAGAGACGTTAGTCTGAATTTTTATGCTGTTGATCTGAATTGTTCATTATTGAGGGTAGGCCGCATAATCTGCCGATTAATTGCGCACTAGAATAAAGTCATTATATTCAATAAGTTAAAAACTTATAAAGGCAACGTTTTTACATGTTATCGAGACGATTTTCGAATAACAGTTAAAATACTAAATAACCGAGACAATGCTTCATATCTGGGCGCTAATTAGGCAAGTGAGTTTTTGGTAAGAAAAACAGTGTATTAGAAGGCTAATAAAACGGTAGCTGGGAATGTTATGCCGACCTGTCTCGATAACACCGCAGATTGGGTACATATACCGACTTATCCTAGGGTTTCAGGTTATACCGACTAGTCCTTTCAATAAGCGTTATAAGGTCTTAAGGACGTTATGAATAATTTCGAATTGATAATATTTGATTGCGATGGAGTACTTGTTGATAGCGAAAGGATCGCAAATGAAGTGTTTGCGAAAGTCCTCAATGAAGAGTTTGGCTTCTCGCTTAGCCTAGAGGATATGTTCCAAACATTCGTAGGCCACTCATCTAGTCAGTGTATGGGTATTATTAAGGAGATGCTTGGAAAAGAGCCTCCATCTCATCTAGAGAAGCGATACAAAGATGAGATAAATGACGCACTTTCTAATTCTGTTACTGCTGTTTCTGGTATTGAACAGGCTATAGATGAAATATCTATACCATTTTGTGTTGCCTCTAGTGGGTCTCATGAGAAAATGCACACCACGTTAGGTAAAACAAAATTGCTTAAGCACTTTGAAGGTAGACTTTATAGTACATCTGATGTGAAGCGCGGTAAGCCACACCCAGATGTATATTTACATGCTGCCCATAAAATGGGAGTTAGTGATCCATCGAGGTGCTTAGTCATAGAAGATAGCCCTTTAGGCGTAAAGGGCGGAGCTTCCGCTGGTATGTCGGTATTTGGTTACACTGAGCTAATGGACGAAAGAAGGCTTCTTGAAGCCGGAGCGGATCACATTTTCAATAATATGTATAATTTAGCAAATGAAATTGATTTTTTTGTGCAAAGAAGCTTATAACAAGTCAATGAACTTCATCCCTTCGGGGTCGGATAGCCAAAAGCATCGCTTCGCTCATGGCTACCAGTTATTGACGCGTTATCCACACATAGGAGATATCCATGTCCAATACCTTTTCAAAAAATATCACTCAATTTGTTATCTCTGAGCTAAAACTAGCGGCACAGGCGAGAGATTCTGGAAACATAATCGCTGAATTTCGATGTCTTGAAAACGCTCATGTCTTAGGTCAAGAATCCACATGTTGGCATGTTAAAGTTCATGTTCTGATGTTTATGTGGGCCTGTCGTAATTTCAAGCCCAAAGAACTTTTGGGTCAAGCTTTTCGTATTGTGGGCGCGGCAACTAAGACTACCTTCGGCCTTGTGCCTCAAGGAAATACAGGTGGCGCAAATGTTAGTCACTTCAAGGTTATGCCAGTAAAACCTGAATATGAAGCAATTATTAATAGTGCAAAGTCCGGTGTATAACAAGAACATTAAGTCGTTCGCTTCGCTCTCTGGAATGCTCGCTCGTACCTCTCTGCGCACCCCTTATATTGGTGTTGTCTATCATCAACTGCTGTGTAAATATACAGCTCTATGCTAGTATCTCGAAAAACAAGTGATGTCTACCCACGGAGTACACCATGATTAAAGGCAGTTGTTGTTGTGAAGCGGTTCAATTCGAACTAGCGGAAAAGCCCAGCACGATGGGCATGTGTCATTGCAGTCGTTGCCGTAAGGTCGGGGCAAGTTCGTTGGTTTTTGTCAAATCTGATACGTTTAAGATTACGGCTGGCCAAGACAAGATAACTATCTTTAAGGGTGAACCTCCGTATAAATATGATCGATGTTTTTGCTCGGTCTGCGGAACTGCACTTGGTGAAGTGCTATCGGAAATGGACTCTTTTCCAATAAACGCAAACTGTATAGATACTGAAGTTGAAATCGAAAATAAATTTCACGAGTTTGTTTCTGAAAAGCCGAGCTGGTTCAAAATCGGAGACAGCGCAAAACAATTTGAGGAACACCCGCAGGAATAATAGCAGTAATTTATAACAATGCATTGCACCCGGTTTCCGTAAGTTGTCGCGCTTTTTGCAAAAGAGTGCAAAAAAATCGTACCTGCTTCCTCCGCCGGTGAATGCGGTGTTAAGTATGTCCGTTTCAGTCTAAACCACGTGCCTTCTAACGACCGCTTGTGGCACAAAGTGAGCATCAAACCTCAATCAATTCGGTGGGTTTTTGCGACCGTAGCTAAGTGAGGGGCCGACACTAGACTGAAATTGGATCAATAGCTAAAAATTGACTCAAAGCGGACATCAAGCCAATGTATAAATCTACTCGCCATAACAACAGGGGGAACTTTGCTGATTGTAGGCGAGGCTTAAAAGGGCGGTACCCTGTGCACTCTTAATAGGGCATGCGACTGATACTAGCCATCCCTTAAATTTAGACATTCCCCCACGTTATGTATTAAACCCTAGCATTGGCCTTGGCAAAAAAGTGTTTCACCAGCTGATAAAATCGGGTGATGTGGATGGGCTTTTCTCCCTGAAATCTGTGCACCATATAAAATGGCCACTGCCATCCTTGGTGTTCAGGTAACACTCGCACCAGCTGCCCGCTGGCTATTGCCGACTGAACACTGAACTCGGGCAAGAGTACTATGCCCATGTCATGCAGCGCCATTTCTAAAGCGCTTGGAAGGGTATTGGTTTTGGCGAAGAAGTTCACCTCCATGGCGTTCTTGCTGGTTAAATCATAATTGTTGTAAACCGCCAATGGGCTTTTCTGCCAGGAGGTGGCGATAAAGTTGTGCTCTTGATGGCACATTTGAGGCCTTTCAACGTCACAAATTAGGACAATACAAGGTCTGCTATCAATGGGCACAGCAGTTATGGTTCACCTTGAGTGAGAATATTTTATTTTCAATGAGAACCTACATCAGCTCTTAGTTCAGGGCATTGAGGTTGGCCGGACAATTGACCGTAAGCCGTTTAACGTTGCCTTGTTTTCAAGCAAGAGAATATTGGATTGTTGAGTCGTTTTTTATCCTGAATTGTTAGCGATAAAAGTACTACTGATACGCCGTGTTGGGTCAGCTAAGGTGTTGCCATTATCATAGTGAGTTTTTTTTGGTAGGGCTTATGAGCGCGAATGACTAAGCGCTACTTGTTAAGCTAGAGCAATATAGGCGCAGTGGTCGAGACGATTAAGCGTGGAAAGCGTTTATCAGCGGTTGCTCTGCTTTTACTATGAGCTCGCTGCTGACACGATGATTACCTTTGTCAGCGTTGGGCGTTTTGCCCCGGATTTATCACAGCTGGTGCTGTCGCTGTGATTATGTTTTTTCTTGCGCGGCCAAAATGTTCAATACGGTGGCTTTTACCAAGTCCGACTTTAGCGGCTTGGCGCAGATAGCGCTGGCGCCTAAAGCGAGTAAATAGTGATTTTCTTGTGCATCGTTATTGGCGGTAGAGGCGATAATGGGAATAAGCGGTTTACCGTTCTTTTTTGCTATGGCGTCCAGCACTTCATAACCATCCATCACCGGTATCAGCATATCCAACAAGATGATGTCGGGCT
>JBLHLU010000071.1:0-14669 GCA_047623385.1 Paraglaciecola psychrophila | reverse complement strand
AACCCCATGCTTATCGATTGCTCTACATGATCCCCATGCAAACGCTTATAACCTATCCCGAGGTGGTACGGGCACAGCTCAGAACACAAAATGTGTTGTTCGATGCAACCCGTCAAGCGGTTACATTCGGGGCTCTTAAAGGCGACCCGATAGTGTTGGCGCACACTTTATGGGCCTCGATTCACGGCTTGATATCGCTGAATTTGTCTAATCAACTTAATCAGGGGCTAAGTTTTGAAACATTATTTACCGCGATGCAAGATTACGCCTTGGCCGGTAAATAAAGCCAATGTACCGAGCTAAAAAAAGTTTGTAGATTCTATTATTACTCAATATGGCGGTGAATTATCACCCGTTTTGCAACTTTAAGAGAAAATGACTATGTCCCAATTTGCAGGAAAAACAGCAGTTATCAGTGGCGGTGCTGAAGGTATAGGTTTATCGATTGCCAAAGCCTTGGGTGAACAGAAAATGAATATCGTGTTAGCTGATATTGATGAAAGCAGCCTTGAAAAAGCTCATGTAGCGCTAAAAGATGCCGGCGTTGCGGTGCTGACAGTTGCACTGAACGTTGCTGAAGAAGCGCAGTGGCAAGTGGTCGCTGATCAGGCAATAGCGCGCTTCGGTAAAATTCATATGGTGGTGAACAACGCCGGGATTGGCGCGGGCTCAGGACCGATTGAAAGCCAAGATTCAAAATCGTGGCAGTGGGCTCTAGATGTGAATCTTATGGGCGTGGTTTATGGGGCAAAAACGATGGTGCCGCTGATCAAATCACACGGTGAGGGTGGCTGGGTGGTGAATGTCGCTTCCATGGCAGGTATGGGTGGGGTGCCCTATAGTGGCTCGTATACCGCGACCAAAGCTGCAGTGGTCGCGCTTTCAGAAAGTTGGGCGGTTGAGTTACAAAGCGCAAATATTAGTGTCTCGGTATTGTGCCCGGCTTTTGTGCAAACCCGAATTTATGAATCCCAGCGCAATCGCCCCGCGCAATATCAGTCGGCTACACCTAGCTCGACAGGCGATAGCAGCTTTTCCAGCAAAGCCAAAAAGCTGGTCGATAATGGCATAGCAGTATCGATTGTTGGCCAGCGGGTGGTTGAAGCGCTTAACGATGGAGAACTGTATATATTCACCCATCCTAATTACCGCGGCGTCATCCAACACCGATCTGCAGCTATTGACGCAGCATTTGAACGAGCGGCGCAAAGCCCGTTACTGCAACACATTGTTCATCAAAAGCTGGATATGCTGTAGTGGCGATACGGGTTCTATAACATCGCGGCTGTTAGGCACTGTTGGCCGACTTTTATAGGTTGGCAGTTTACGCCGTTATTACGCTCGAAGATAAAATAGCGCAGGTCTACTTGGGCTTTATCTCGATAGCGGCTGCAGCTGCAACGCCAGCCACACCGGCATTGATGTTATGCCATCACGGTGGCTGTGCTCGCGCAGGTATCGGCGTTGCTGACAGGGTCTTTTAGCAGGGTTGTTGGCTGCTAAATACCGGCTTTACCCAAGCTGGCTGAGTAGGCATTGAGCCACTGGGTTGTTCTGTAAGCTGGCGGCTATTGGTGAGGTGTTACTGGGGCTGCCAGCTAACAACCTTATAGGCAGCACTTTGGATGACCCTTGGATGCAAAAGTTCTATCTGCTGCTCCTGCTGACGTTTATTGTGGGTTATATCGGTCAGTTTTTCTGGCTTAAAAAGCGTGCATTGAATACAGTAGCTGCCTCAACGAAGATCGGCACAAGCGAGAGCAACAGACTTTTTTCCCGGCAGAACTCGATAGTGTTCAAGGTACTGACGTCGACGTACTAGCGTTGTTGCATTTTAATAGCCGTACTTTGATAGCCGTACTTTGATAGCTGTACTTGGATGGCAGTACCTGGATGGCTATAGCCTGCGCTGTCAGTTAGCTAAGGGAAATAGATAGAGAACAAACCCTAGTTAGATTAACCGGCATAATGCCTTTACCTAGCGATAAACCACACTAAGGAAACACAGATGAGCACAGAGTTTGATATTTTAATTTATGGTGCAACCGGTTTCACCGGTAAGCTTGTTGCAGAATATGTGCTGCAAACATACGGCACTAGTATTAAATGGGGCATGGCCGGGCGCTCTAAAAGTAAACTAGAAGAAGTGCGTGATGCCATTGGTGCGCCAGCCGATACTGCACTGGTGATTTGTGACTCCAACAATGACGATGAAGTGAACGCCATGGTAGCGCGCACTAAAGTTTTGATCACCACAGTGGGCCCTTATCAACTGTATGGTGACAAAGTTATAGTAGCCTGTGCCAATGCCGGTACAGATTATGTCGATTTATGTGGCGAACCCCATTGGATCGCTAAAAATGTGATGGACCTCAACGAGAGTGCCAAAAAATCGGGTGCGCGCATTGTATTTTCCTGCGGATTTGATTCCATTCCAACCGACCTCGGCGTGTTCTATTTACAAGAACAAGCCAAAGCGCGCTTAGGTCATGTTTTGCCCCGTGTTCGCGGACGCGTGCGCGATATGCAGGGCAGCGCTTCGGGCGGCACTGTCGCCTCTGGCGTTGCAACCACAGCAGCGGCCCAACAAGACCCCTCTATTATTGGCCTGTTAGTTTCGCCCTTCGCGCAAACGCCCGGTTTTGAAGGTCCCACTCAACCCAATGGCAATAAGCCTTATTTTGACGATGCCGTGGCCAGCTGGGTCGGCCCTTTTATGATGGCGATGATTAATACCAAAGCGGTTCACCGCTCAAATTATCTTATGCAGCATCAGTGGGGTGAAGATTTACAATATGATGAAATGATCATGTTACCCGGTGATCCAGCACAAGGCGGCGCAGCAGCGGTTGACCCCTTTGCAATGGATCCAAACCTCAAGCCCGGTGACGGCCCGTCACGAGAAGAACGTGAAGCGGGCTATTACGACATCCTCTTTGTGGGTTCTAACGACGCCGGCGAAAAACTGCAAGCCTGTGTTAAAGGTGATATGGATCCAGGTTATGGGTCGACCAGTAAGATGCTGGCCGAGAGCGCGATTTGCTTGGCCTTGGATATATCTCAAGAACGTACCGGTGGTGGCTGTTGGACAACTGCCTCATCGATGGGCTCTGAGCTGCTGGCGCGACTTGAAGCCAATGCAGGTCTGACCTTCACCATAGAAGAGTAATCGGGGTTCTAAGTTGAAGCTCTTTTACTGATTAAAATACGGCGGCGCTAGGGGTTATTGCAAGCTCTAGTGCCACCGTTAAAGGCCAACGTTCTAGCGATGGTCGCAGTTACACCTTATTCGGGGTGCTGCAACTCCGGGTCATCGGGTACCTCACCTATTTTTTGCTTCAGTAAACGCGTGGCCATTCGGTCCAGTATACTCGGGTTTATTTTGCATGACCGATTCACCAGATTCGTCAGCAGGCGCTGCTGTGCATCGCCCAACCATTCTTGCAGTAGGTTTTTTTTCATCAGCCGTTTAACACCTGTTCTGACATACCCTCGGGTGGCTGCGCCAGTTTGACAATACGACCGGGAAAACCTTTAAAGTGGGGTATACCCTGCTCATAATCTAAAAACTCAGGGTCGTCGGGGCACAATACGGCATCGCTGCTAATAAAGGCGCCTGCCAGTTTTTCCGCACCGCGCATTTCAGGGTACCACCAGCCATGGGGCACTCGAATATGGCCCTCTTTCATGCTGGCTTGAACCAGTACTTTTGCGGTGACCTCACCGGTGGCGGTTTGTAATTTGACCCAATCGTGATCAACAATATTTTGCCGCGCTGCATCGACTGGGTGCATAAATAATTTTGGTGATGGCGAGCGGTCACGCAGTACTTTTACCTGGCGCTGACCGGTTTGAAAAAACGCATCTTCACGAACACCGGTAAATACGTAGTAGGGGTACTCTTCACTCACCGCCGGTCCCTCGCGATAATAGGGTAGGGGATCAAAGCCGAGTTCCTCAAGTATGCTCGATTTTAATTCAACCTTGCCCGAGGGCGTTGCAAAACCGGTTTTGCGATACTTGCGGTATTGCGGCGGTTGAATATACATATAATTTTCCTGCGAAAACTGCTCAAAGGTTTTACCCATAGGCGACAGGCGATAGTCGAGCATTTGCTCAACGGTTTGCCAGGGAAACTGCTCAGCAAAGCCCATTCGGTGACCCAGATCGTGCCAAAATTGAAAGGTGCTGCAGGCTTCCGGGGGTGCTTCCACGGCTTTTTGTGACAGCGTTAAGCCCAGTTTCCAATTCCACATATCTGACACATGGTTGCGTTCGCTAAACACATCGCCGGGTAAAACGTAGTCTGCCAGCATCGCGGTCGGGGTCATAAATATTTCGTGGGCGACGATGAGTTCTTGGTTCATCATGCCTTTGAGAATTTGATGCTGGTTGGGATAACTCATCAGCGCGTTGTTGCCGAGTACAAAGAAGGCTTTCACCGGATAGGGTTTTTCGGTGGCCATAGCACGAAAGGTTGCACTGGGGTTAGCCATATAACAACCCATAACAATATCGGCATAGGCGTAGCCGTAAACGCGCTCGGTGTGTTCGGAGAGCATTTCTTGAGCCCGGTAGGTATAGGCCGGATGTGCATCAGAGCCCAGTTGTTTAGCTTTTTGCTCGGGGCTCAACATCTCGTGATTGCCTAACTTTGACTCGGGAATGTAGTTGGGATCAAAGCCGCTGAATACATCGCCGCCGGGAATGTCGATGTTGCCGGTCAGCGCCCGCAAAATACTTTGCAGGCGAATAGCAGAGGTGGAGGACACTTGCATATCGGTGATTGGCGTCCAGGGAATACAGGCGCTCTCCGCCGAGGCATACAGTCTTGCCGACTGTGCAATTAGCTCGGCATCAACGCCGGTGATCTGTGCCACGCGGTCCAGCGGGTATTCGTTGACCCGCTCGCACAGAGCACCAAACCCGACGGTGTGCTCAGCGACAAATTCTTTGTCATACAAACCTTCATTGATAATGACATTAAGCCAGCCCAGGCAGATGGCGGCGTCGGTGCCGGAGCGCAGCCTAAGATGCAGGTCGGCAACTTCTGCCTGTTCTGAAACTCTAGGGTCGAGTACGATCACTTTTGCGCCGTTGGCCCTAGCGGCGTTAAGCATATTGAAAATCGGCGTCCAGCTGTGTTTTCTGGGGTTGTGGCCAAACAATACAATACACTTTGAATTGGCAATATCAGCGAAGGGAAACCAGCCATAGGTGAGTTTGTTAACCGCAGCGGTATTACCCGCACACAGCGATACACCACTAATATAGTTAGGTGACCCCAGCGCGTTCATAAAACGGCGGTCCATGCTATGGGTGGTCTGGGTATTCCAGCCAGAGGTGGATACCGCCATCGACTCTGGGCCATATTGGTCGACTACCCCCCGCAGTCGCTCAGCAATCTCGTCCATGGCCTGCGCATAGGAAATCTTTTGCCATTGGTCTTCACCGCGCTTGCCTACCCGCTTGAGCGGTTTGGTTAGCCGGTCAGCATGGTTGTGCACATGCGGTGCCGCGGTGCCCTTGTAACAAACATTGCGTGCCAGTGCCGGGTTGTCGTGGGCAATTAAACGTTTGAGTTTGCCGTCTTCAGTTTCAGCGCGAAGCTGACAGCCAATATCGCAGATGGTGCAGATAGAATAGGTGTGTTCGTTAGTGGCTTTAGTAGCCATGGTTGACCCCCGGATCAGATGAATTTGTCACAGCGCAATGGTATTAACTCAGCGCTTTAGTATTTTTATTGCTTTTATTATGCCCTTTGATTTTTTTGCCACAGGCGCTGGTTGTACTGACTTTTTATTATGCTAGCTAGCTCGAACAGGGTTAGTACCGTAAACGAGATAATGAGAACAAAGGCGGTTGTAGGTAAAAATCCTTTCGAACGCATAGGTTTTTATTGGCGACCATGGTGATCATTTTTTCACGGAGCAGATCTTCTGCATAGCGCTAATTTATTCGCAGCCTAGTTGAGAGGGTCGCCCGGCGATTATCACCGTTCGTTCTCAATACCCGCAGGTACCACTTTAAAAATAAATGGGCTGTATGTATCGCCGAGTCAAAATAGGTTTAACATGTATTACGCCTTCTGTGTCTTGGTTGGTGACTGTGGCGGCAGCCGTACTGAAAACTGCTGCAAAAAATGGCTTACCACCGATTCGCCAATCGCTTGCAAAATTGGTGAATAGGGATGCAGGATTTCCGGTTAAAGCGGTGTTTGTCAGCCTAGCCGATAGTGTGAAACTGCGCTGGGTACGGCACAGTTTCCGCACTGCAAACGTTTAACCAGCCCTCTTTATTTATTGTTTTAGGGTGGTGATACCCGCCGCATCGAGTTGCGTTAATTCGGCGGTGCTGATACTTGTGACATCGCTCCTAGTGTTTTATCGGAGGCATCGCCATTCATCTTCGCCCGTAATGCCAATTCGAAGTTACCTCGGCCTATTCGAAAAGCGTCGGTACTATTGTCAGATAGTTCCAATATGGCACCAGCACAGCACAGCACAGCACAGGGCTGGCTCGCAGCGCGAGGGTAATTTTCCCGGGCAGGGAAGACGCCTCTCCCGGGCTACATCCTTTGCGCTACGCGTTTTTGAAGTGCTAGCTGTCGTTCACTTGGCGCGAATCGTCGGGCTCGTCCCAGTTCAGGTGGTGATCTTCTAACATCACCAAATTTTTGACATTAATCAGGGTTGCCGAAGCTTTATAGCCGAGTAAATCTTCGACCCGCTCATCCGGGTGTGCGGCAATCACAGCCGTTTCGTTGGAGGATAAATTGCACATGCCACGGGCTAGCTCAACGCCTTTTTCATCATAGATGTGTAGTACATCTGCGCGCTGAAAAACACCATAAGTTGACATTACGTCATGACAAAATACGCCTTGTTTGGTCTTTAACAGACTATCTGCTGCCGACTGGCGCAATACCAGACCGCCGGCCATCTGCAAGCGGTCGGTCAGCCATATGGCCCAGGACGAAGAGGGTGAAGTTTGTGCAACACAGCGGGTATGGCGGCGTTCGCCACGTAGCAGTGCGGATATCGGTGACTCCATCTCACCACTGGCAATTAAGGTTGTACAACCGGCATTTTGAGCCATATTGGCGGCCTGTAACTTGGTAAGCATGCCGCCGCTACCCATGGCACTGGTACCGCTGGTTGCCTTCATGTAGTCGCTGACATCGTTGATAGTTTCTACCAGTACAGCACCCGGCTCAGAGGGGTCGCGATCATAGACCCCATCTACGCAGGTCAGAATGAACAAATAATCAGCCTGTATCATTTGCGCGACTTTCGCTGCCAGTCGATCGTTGTCCCCGACCCTCAGCTCCTCGACGGTAACGGTGTCATTCTCATTGACGATGGGCATTACCCCGCGGTCGGTGAGGCGGTGAATGGTGTTTTTAGTATTCAAAAATCGGTTGCGATCCTCAAGGTCGTCGAGGGTAACCAGAACTTGCGCGATATCGAACCCGTACTCCAGCGCAACTTGTTTGTAAGCGTGCATCAGGATCGGTTGACCACAGGCGGCGGCGGCCTGCTTGTCTTGAACAGAGGCGTCCTCAAGTGATGCATTAATTGCGTTCAAGCCTAGCGCTACGGACCCTGACGAGGTCAGCACTACTTCATAGCCTTCGCTTTGCAGCGCTGCGACATCTTTGAGCAGGCCATGCATAAAAGCATATCGGGGGGTAAGGTGATCACTGCTGGCCAGCAAACTGGAGCCTACTTTAATCACAATGCGGAGTTTATTACGGGTCGACGTGGCCGATTCTCGGTCGTCAAAGTTGAACATGTAAAACCTCTTAGTTTATGAAGATAAATCGAGCATACGATACAACTGATGGGTTGCAGGTACCGGATCAATAATGACTCTGGAAGCTGCAAAACCCGGGCGAAATCTTTCCTTAGAACCTGCTCGCTGGCGGGTATTTTATTCGCCTATAAAAATAATACACGCTATCTTAACACACTGAGCGACTGTCAGAGCGATTATGGTTTGTTCCCCGTCATTACGATCGACAGAGCAAGACGGCAGTCACGCGATAAGTTTGCCTGTTTTACTTGTTTTATGGCTTTATTATTTCACCGACCAGCTACACCTAATCGCCTAGTCAATGCCCGCTGTGAGTGGGTAATTTACTCAAAGTAATAAATTTTATTAGCTGGGGTTGTGGGCGGTTTCAGCACAGGGTATTGGAGAGCCGGCCGGGGAGGGGGGCGAGTGGTTATTCCCGACTATTTCAAATTGTTCTCGAACTATTCCCAAATTATTGTCAAACTATATCCGAATTATGCCCGAACTATGTCCGAGCTATGTCCGAACTATGCCCGAGCTGTTCCCCGCACTGATGCTCATCCGTTCGCCAACGCAGCTGCACTCAAGCTGAGTAGTTTTTACAGCGAGGTGAGTTTAGCTAGTTAAAAAGCTGTATCGATTGCCTATCACTTATCGCCGCCGCATAGCCACTGTTAGCACTAGCGAAAAGTATTGCCGCGGCCAGAGTGTATTTATTCAACAAACTCGGGCAACAGCCTTTCGCTAGCGGCTACTTAGTGTCCCGCATCGACTAGCTGTCAAGGCGATGGGTCAACATACACATTGAGCATTTTATTCGTCGATAGGCCGAATAGTGAGTTCGGTAACGGATACCCCGGGATCTTGCTGTAGTGAAAATAATACCGCCTCAGCCACTCTCTCGGCCGGTTGCGCTACTCTGTCAGCATATTCACGAACTTGTTGAAAACTACTGTCAGTGACTTGGTCTTGTATTTCAGTTTTGAACATGCCTGGCGAAATATTGGTTACCTGAATTTTCCCCGCACACTCCTGTCTCAAGCCGTCGCTGATCGCCCTAACGGCAAATTTTGTGGCAGCGTAAACGGTAAACCCCGGTGCTACAGCAATGCCCGACACTGAGCACATATTGACAATTTGGCCGTTGCCGCGCTCAAGCATATGATTTTGCACTGCGTTAATACCGTGCAATACACCCTTGATATTGACGTCAATGGTCTGGCTCCAGTCTTCGGTTTTACCCTTTTTCAACATCGATAGCGGTGCAATGCCGGCGTTATTTATCAGCGCATCAACGCGGCCAAAGGCGGCGATACCGTGCTCAAACAGTGCCACAACACTAGCTGCCGAGGTGACATCGGTGGCAACGGCGACAGCATTGTCGGCGCCGCCAAATTCCTCGACCAGTTTGTCCAGTCGATCAGTGCGCCGCGCACCTAACACCAATTTTGCGCCGTGACTGGCTAACAATCTTGCCGTCACTTCACCAATGCCACTGCTGGCACCTGTAATCATAACGACTTTTCCAGTAATTGATCTCATGGTTGTTGCTCCTGCGTTTGCTTGTTTTGCTTAAATTAAATGATTGAAGAAAAGAGGTTAGCGTTGCAATGATTAGTGCAATGGTAACTTGTTAGCGTATTGGGCCAATGGATTTTTTAATCGCTGGCTGCCGTTATTCTTTGATTTTATTGTTGCTCGGTGTGGTAGATAGTTGGCCTAATGTTAAAGGCCAACTTAAGCTACTTTGGTCGTACTAACATCGCTATAAATTATTTCTGCAGCTGCGCGGTATACCGTTCAGAACGTATTTCAGCGGGCATAAAAAAGGCCCCGAAGGGCCTTGCTGCCTATCACTAACGGCGCTTAGAATCCGGCTAGTTGCGCGTAGCGATTGCGATGAAAGGCTTGGTTGCCAAAAGCGGTCTCGACTACTCGTGCTCTTTTCAGATACAGGCCGGCATTAAACTCGTCGGTCATGCCAATACCACCGTGAATCTGAATTAACTGATTTGACATTTCATGCAAAAAGTCACCGGTCTTGGCCTTGGATAGCGAACACAGCTGAGCTGTATCGTGATCTGCGTCGTCCAGTGCCTGCAGCGCTGCTTCCATGCAGGAGCGCGACAGTTCCATGGCAGAAAATAGTCCTGCAGCACGATGTCCCAGCGCCTGAAAAGAGCCAATCACCTTACCAAATTGCTCCCGAGTTTTCAGGTATTCTAAGGTCATGTCGAAGGACTGAGCGGCGGTGCCGATCATTTCGGCGGCAATACCGGCTCGTGCCCGATCAAGAATCGCCTCCAGTAGCGCATAACCTTCGTCGACGGTGCCAAGTAGGGTATCGGCGCTGAGTTCGACTTGGTCGAATTCAAGCTGCGCGTAGCCACGGCTGTCGAAGGTAGTCATCGCGCGGCGGCTGAGGCCGGGGCTGTTGGCGGGTACTAGAAACAAGCTGATGCCCGCCTCGGAGCCAGCACTACCGCTACTGCGGGCGGCCACCACAAAGGTAGTTGCAGCCATACCTTCAACTACAAAGGTCTTGCTGCCGCTAAGGCTGTAACCGCTGCCAGTGGCACTGGCTGCCAGCGCCGTTTGTGCGGGCTGGTGGCGGGGGGTCTCATCGACTGCCAGCGTCAGTATTTGGGTGCCGTCGACAATCTTTGGCAGCAGCGCTTGTTTCTGCTGCTCGGTGCCAGCCAGCAATACTGCTGAGGCGCCGACTAACGCCGAAGCAAACAGTGGCGATGCGGTTAGCTGCCGCCCCAGTTCTTCAAGAATAATTCCGAAGGTTAGGTAGCCCAGGTCGGAACCGCCGTACTGTTCGGGAATAAGAATGCCGCTCCAGCCCAAATCAACCATTTGTTGCCAGGTGCTCTGGGTAAAAGCCTGAGGATTGGCACTGTCGCGCATTTCGCGAAACAGTTGTACTGGCGCTTGTTCAGTCGCCCATGCTTTGGCCTGATCTCTGATCATGGCCTGTTCTTCGTTTAATGCTGCCATTACTGTGTTCCTGAAATGCGTTAACCCTTTTGGGTGGTCTCTGGAAGGCCGAGAATATTTTTAGAGATAATATTGTTTTGAACCTCAAAGGAGCCGCCGTAGATAGACATAGCTTTACCCCACAACCAGCCGCGCACATTTTCTAGCTCGGCCTGTTCGAAGTTGTCACCTTCCCAACCCAGTCCCTGGCTACCCATCATTTCCATAGTTAGTTCGGCTTTGTCTTGGGAGACCTTGGTGGCAGAGTTTTTCAAAATAGAGGCTACTGCGCTCACTTCAACATTGCCTCGGGCTTCGGCGGTAATGCGATTAACGGTTAACTTGTGGGCTTGTGCGTCCATCAAGTGCAGCGCTAAGCGTCCGCGTAGGTCGGAGTCGCTCAGTGCGCCGTCTTCATTACTACCCGCATAACGCTTGGCCATGTCTTGTAGCGTCTCTGTATCGCCGCCGCCGCCGGAGGAGGCAGTAGTCTGGCTCTGACGCTCGTGCTGTAGCAGGCGCTTAACCACGCTCCAACCTTCATTTAGAGGCCCCAGCAGATCGCGTTTCTCGGCGATGGCATCGTTGAAAAAGGTCTCACAAAAGGGCGAGGCACCGGAGATTAGTGCAATCGGCCGAGTTTCGACACCGGCCTGTGCCATTGGTAACAGCACAAAACTGATACCGTCGCGCTTTTTCTTGCTGCTATCGGTGCGCACTAGGGCACCACACCACTGCGAAATATCAGCACCAGAGGTCCATGTTTTTTGCCCATTGAGCATAAAGCTATCACCGCTGACTTCTGCCTTGCAGGTCAAAGAGGCGAGGTCGGAACCGGCGTTGGGCTCAGATAGGCCTAAACACCAGCGCACTTTACCACTGGCAATGTCGGGTAGGTGACGCGCTTTTTGATCGTCGCTGCCGTATTCCATAATCGTCGGGCCGACCATAGTCACGCCCATACCGGCCATCACCGGGATTGGATTAAAACCGCCGGCGCGGGCGATCTCTTGGCTAATTACTTTGGCCTCAGGGTGGCTCAGACCGGCACCGCCGTATTGCTGCGACCAGGTGGGTGCTCCCCAACCCTTGTCGGCCAGGCGCTGACGCCACAGCTCAACATCAGAGTCTGCCTCAGGGCTTTCAGTACCCATTACATAAGGTTTGCCAGCCAATGAAGGCGGAAAATTGTGCTCTAGCCACTCCCGCACGGAATGACGAAATGGATCTAGCTCGTTGCTTTCACTCATGGGCTAATCTCTCTGTTATGCAAATGTAAGTATTTAGTCAGTTGTATACGAGTTATCGGTACTGGCGGACTATTCTCGATGGCAAAAAAAACACCACAACAAGATCTCGAAGTGATGTTTTATGGTTATCTCGACAGCTTAATAACCCTGAATAGCGCCGTAGCGATCGCGATGAAACGAGCTGTTGCCAAAGGCCTGTTCACACACTCTGGAGCGCTTCATAAAAAAGCCAATTTCATACTCGTCGGTCATGCCGATGCCACCGTGCATTTGCACGCCTTCGGCGGTGATCAGGTTGTAGGTGTCGTTGAGACGGGTTTTGCTCAAGCTAGACAACTCAGCGGTATCCTCAGAGTCTGAGTCGAGTGCTGAGAGCGCTTCGAGTACCACAGATTTAGACATTTCAACTTCGCAAAACATCTGCGCGGCACGGTGTTTTAATCCTTGGAACGAGCCGATGGGAACGCCAAATTGCTCACGCACCTTTAGGTATTCAACGGTTCGGTCAAAACACTCCTGAACGCCACCGACCATTTCGGCTGAGAGCAGAATACGACCGGTATCCAGTACTGCGTCGAGGGCATCAGCGGCGCCGCCAACCGTGCCAATCAAGGTGCCCTGCGCGCCGTCAAAGCTGATATTGGCGGCGTTGCGTGAGTCGGCCATGATAGTGCGGGTAACGCTAACGCCGGCACTGTCACGATCGATCAGTACTAGTGTCAAACCGTCGCGGTCACCGGGGTTACCAGAGCTGCGAGCAACGACGATTAACTTGTCGGCGCTGTTGCCATCAATTACAAACTGTTTATTGCCGTTCAAGATGACGCTGTCACCGTTAACCTCGGCGCTGGTGCTGCTGCCGTAGGGCTGATGGTGGGCACTCTCTTCCAACGCTAGCGCCAGCAGTAATTCACCGGCGGCAACTTGGGGTAGCAGGTCGTTCTTTTGCTGGTCGGAACCGGCTTTTTCAATAGCGCTAGCGCCGACAACGGTGGCCAGTAGGGGAGAGGCTGTCAGTGTTCTTCCGCACTCTTCGAGTACCACGCCAAGGCCTAGGTAGCCAAAACCGAGGCCGCCAAATTCTTCCGGTATAGTGATGCCAGCCCAGCCAAGATCGGCCATTTGTTTCCAGGTATCGGTATCAAAACCGGTTTCGCTGCGCTCGTCGCGCAACTGGCGCAACTGGCTGATCGGTGCGTTATTAGCACAGAAATCTTTGGCTGAATCTTTCAGCATGTTTTGTTCTTCGTTCAATACCAAGGGCATTGTATTGTACTCCTTATTAATTCGGTAGTTGGCCCCGCCGGTTCACAGACATTGAAGCGGGGCTCGGTGCTGGGTCGGCTGGTGATGGGCAGCCGCGCGGTCCGTTGTGCCGCGGTTATTTGCCGCTGTTAGTCAGGCAATCCCAGTACACGCTTACTAATAATATTCATTTGCACTTCGTTAGTGCCGCCGTAGATAGTGACTGCACGGTCACGCAACCAGCCTTGGGTGGCATCGATCTCGCTCTCGCTAAAGGCGTCGCCCTCCCAACCGATTCCTGAGCTGCCACGCAGTTCCGACTTCAGCGATGAGGCTTCTTTGGCAACGGTAGAGCCGACCAACTTAAATATGGAGGTTGTAGCACCCGGCGCCTTGCCCGATTTACTCTCTTCGAATACCCGCTGTACAGTCAGTGCCAGAGATTTTTCTAGCATCGACTGTCTGGCGATTTTGTCCCGGGCCGAGGTGTCGGCTACTTTGCCAGCAACTTCGCCGAGGTACTGTTTGGCAATCACGCCATAGGCATTATCGGGTTTACCCTTTTTCTTGGCTCTGGAGGGAGCGGAAGAACGTTCGTATTGCAGCAGGCGTTTGCCCACCGACCAACCTTTGTTTAGCTCACCGATTAGATCGTCGCTGCGGGCTGCAGCATTATCAAAAAACGTTTCACAAAAAGGAGATGAGCCTGAAATTAACAAAATGGGTTTTACGGTGACACCGGGCTGGTTCATATCCAGCAGTACAAAGCTGATGCCGTCGTGTTTTGCTGCGTCGGGATCTGTTCTTACTAGTGCAAACATCCACTGCGCGTGCTGGGCGCCAGAGGTCCAGATTTTCTGACCATTTATGACAAAATTGTCACCTTCGCGAACCGCTTTTGTCTGCAAACTGGCCAAGTCCGAACCAGAACCGGGCTCGCTATAACCTTGGCACCAGTTAACTTCGCCGCTGATAATCTTTGGCAAGTGGCGCTGTTTTTGTTCATCGGTACCGTATTCGAGCAGGGTCGGTCCAATCATTGCCAACCCCATTCCGCTGGCGCCGGGCAGTGCTTTAATTGCTGCCATTTCTTCTTGAAATACGCGGTGGGTATCGTAGTCCATACCGCCACCGCCGTACTCGGTAGGCCAAGTTGGTGCGGTCCAGCCCTTAGCGGCCGTGCGCTGCAGCCAAAGCTTGGCATCGTCGGTGCTGTAAATATCGTGGGCGTCTTCAAAGTGCACCGCTCTATTGCGCATACTCTGTGGGCAGTTTTCTTCTAACCAGGTCCGGGTTTCACTGCGGAACGTATCCAGATTCATTCTATTACCTCTCTCGTTAGTTACTATTTTGCCGGTAAGTAGCGTGTTCAAAGGCGGTGCTACTTGACCAATG
>JBLHLU010000070.1:0-14793 GCA_047623385.1 Paraglaciecola psychrophila | reverse complement strand
AGCGTACTTTTTTTATTTACCGGACCTTAACAATGAACGCACCAGAGCCCTATTTCCCTCAAGCCTTATTTGCTGGCGATGATCAAACCACGCCACGTGTTTTCATCGCGCCACAGCGGTATATTCAAGGTAACGGTGTGTTAGACAAAATCGGCCAATACCTCAGCCTACTAAAATCCCAAAATGCCGGCATACTGATATCTAAAAGAGGTCAGCAGGCCGATGGTGTCCGGGTGGTTGCCAGTCTAGAAGCGGCGGCAATAGATAGTGTTGTCGCTACCTTTACTGGCGAGTGCTCGCTGCAAGAAATCGATCAACATGCAGCCGCGCTAAGAGACCGAAGATTAGATTGTTTAATCGCTGTGGGCGGCGGCAAATGCGTCGATGCAGGAAAAGCCATCGCCTATCGACTTGATATTCCTATTGTCGTTGTGCCAACGCTGGCATCTAACGATGCGCCGACCTCTACGGTATCCGTGCTTTACACCGCGGAGGGCATTTCTTCGGGTGCAGAGTTTTATCCGCAAAGCCCCGCCATGGTAATTATCGATACTGGTGTTATCGCTAATGCTTCGCCGCGCTACCTGAGTGCTGGTATGGGTGACGCCATGGCAACATGGTATGAGGCGCGCATTTGTATTGAAAACCCTAAGGCGCGATCAGTGCTGGGTGCGCGATCTACGTTAGCGTCTGCCGCTCTTGGCGAAATTTGTGCAGCGACACTTTTCAAAGATGGCCAAGCGGCGCTTAAAGCCGTTGAAGATAGCCGTGTTGATAATGCGTTGGAATCTGTTGTGGAGGCGAATACATTGTTGAGTGGAATTGGTTTTGAGAGTGGTGGTATTGCGGTGGCGCATGCTATTGCGCAGAGCTATACCCATATTGCTGTGGTGCATGACAATTATCTACACGGCGAAATGGTGGCTATGGGGACATTGGTGCAATTGATGATGGAGGGCGGTAGTGAGGCAAAAGCCGTTGCTGAATTTTTTGCAAAAATTGGCCTGCCAATACACCTTGGTCAGTTGTCTTTGTCTAGCGACGACACCGCATCGCTAGATATTCTGATCGCGGCGACCATGCAATACCCAACCACTCATAATATGCCTATGGAAGTAACCGCAGAGACATTGCGCAGCGCTATTCTCGATGCTCACCAACTGGGTCTCAAGGTAGAGAGTGAGCTGGGCGACAAAACCTACAGGCGGTTACACGGTAGCTGATAATAATCGTTACCAGCTCAGGGTCAGTGTGCTGCGCCTTTGTTATCATGCCGTGCTCACATAAGCTGTTATGGCTGCATGCTATTGGAAAAAAATCCCTGTTGCGACCAGCAACAATAGTCTCCTCGCTTATCTGAGGTGATTTGACGCGACTTGGTGCAGCACAAAAGGTTACATTAGCGCTGCGTCCCAGTTGTTGCTGGTCGTTGGTGTTTGAGTACCAGCTTATAAAACAATAAAATTTGAGGCGGCGCACAACGCCTACCGCCCAACTACTGAGTAAATGTCTATGAATCTGATTAACCGTAAAGTCGTTCTAATCAATCGACCAGAGGGTGAGCCCAAAGAGTCCGACTTTCAACTGGTTGACGAAGACGTAGCGCAGCTCAACGACGATGAAGTGTTGATCGCTATCGATCACTTGTCTATTGATGCCTTTATTCGCACCACCTTGAATGTCGATGGGCTACACGGTCAAGCAGAGCTCGGTAAAGCAGTGATGGCGCTCGGTACAGGACGAGTTGTTAACAGCAAATTTGAAGGTCTCAATCAGGGCGATGTGGTATTTGGACCGGTGGGCGCGCAAAAATATGTCAGTATGCATGGCAGTGCGTTCCGCAAAATTGACAACGACACGGTGCCGGCGCAGTCGTATCTGGGTGCGTTAGGTATGACCACTGGGTTGACAGCTTATGCCGGTATGATTTTGGTAGGTGAAGTTCAGCAGGGGGACACGGTGGTTGTTTCTGCTGCTGCCGGAGCCGTAGGTAATGTTGCTTGCCAGCTCGCCAAAATCAAAGGTGCCCGAGTGATAGGTATCGCCGGTGGCGCTGAGAAGGTTAAATACCTGAAAGAAATTGGTTGTGATGGTGCCATCGATTACAAAAATGACGACATTGAGGCTAGGCTGAAGGAATTAGCCCCAGATGGCGTCAATATGTTTTTTGATAACGTTGGTGGTACCTTGTTAGACCAGGTGTTGGATCAAATAGCCCAGGGTAGTCGAGTAGTTATTTGCGGTGCGATATCTCAATACCACCATCTGGAAGAGGTTCAAGGCCCGGCTTTGTACCTGCGAGTAGCAGAGCGCAATGCGAGCATGCGCGGCTTTACCGTGGATCGCTTTAAGGATCAATTTGGTCAGATGGAAGATGATCTCTCTGCTTGGCTGGCGAGCGGCGAGTTGACAGTACACGAACAGATTGAAGAAGGTGTTGATAGTTTCCCTAAGGCTCTAGCCATGTTGTTTAACGGCGGCCATAAAGGCAAGCTACTGGTTACGCCCTAACGGCTGACTGATTACCCGTTGAGAAAAGGATAATACGTTTTTAGGCTCAAGACCGTGGCGACTGCGTATCAGTTCGCTGTGCCTTGCCACCACCGTAGACTAATTGGTATGCTAAAAATTGAGACGGCCATAAAGCCAAAATGAATCCACGCTAAGAAAAAGTTGATTAATGGACGATACGAGAACAAGGTATTTATGAAATCACTTAACAGACGTAACTTTATCCAACTGGGGCTCGGCACAGTTGCTGTTACCACTTTATCTTCATGCGCTACCAATGAAAATGTGGTGACTATCGACACCAGCTTACCGACCGGTGTCTTTGGTTCAAAAACAACAGCGGAGCAAGTGACCGAAGGCCTCGATTTAAGCGGAAAAACGGCAATAGTAACGGGCTGTAATTCAGGATTGGGTCTTGAAACTATGCGGGTACTGGCGCTGCGTGGAGCTCATGTAATTGGCACCGGGCGCACTATAGAAAAAGCTCGCACTGCCTGTGACAGTGTTATAGGCAAAACAACCGCCATTGCGCTAGAGTTGTCTGACTTTCAGTCTGCTGTGGACTGTGCGCAAACGATTAAAGCGCTGGGTATACCCATTGATATGCTGATCTGCAACGCGGGTATTAACACCTTCGGAGAGCTGGAATTAGTCGACGGCATAGAGCGCATTTTTCGGGTTAATCATCTGGGTCACTTTGTATTGGTGAACAATTTATTGCCTTTGCTTCAAGCAACCGCCGGTAGCCGCATTGTGCATGTTGGAAGTATGTCCGGATATAGTCAAGCTCCCTCGATGGGTATCGATTTTACTAATTTACGTGGTGAAAAAGCATTCGATGCTGAAGAGGCCTACGGTCGATCAAAGTTGGCCAATGCCCTATTTTCTTTGCAATTATCAAAGAATCTAGCGGCGACTAATACCACGTCTAATGTGATACATCCGGGACTAGTCGTCACCAATATTGTACGTAGTGCTTCTCCACTTATTCGTAAAGGATTTGAATGGATAGGGCCATTTTTTGCAAAAACACCTGACCAAGGCGCGGCGACGCAAGTTTATGTGGCGACTAATCCGATGCTGTCAGGCGTTAGTGGTGCCTATTTTGAAGATTGTAATCCGGTAATTGTAGCCGGCCATCATCACATTGATGATGAGGAAATGGCTAGTAAGTTGTGGCAAGTTTCAATGGAGATGACTAAGGGCTTTGTATAATGAGGGCATATCGGTTCGCCGATAATATATAGCGTATACCGAGGCGATTGGCGCCTCTTTCGCCAATCGAAAGGGCGAGCTGACGGGCATAATGATTTGTAGCGGCATCAGCAAAGGCTAGCTCAACACTGACGGAGTAAGGCGGTTGCTAGAAGCAATTGACTCAGGTCTGAGTATGATGAAAATATCGCGAAAATAATCAAGCCTATCTCAACAATAATACTGGGTTTATCCGCAGGCAAGAACAACGATAAACCTGGTAGCCACTAACCCTCGACAATGGCGCTAGGGCTATTTACTAGCAGGGCAATTCACTAGACCTCTTCATAGCCATTGCGGAAAATCGCTTGCAGTGGTCTTTCACTATAGTGTTGGTGTGATATCCACTGTCCGTCAATCTCAAAACCCCACTCTCTCACTGTCGGTCCGGTGAATACCATTGACCAAGTATCCGGCATCACACTTTCGATATAGTGCAGATCGGTTTCGCGTTTATCGTAAACATCACCGGCGTTACGCTGATACCGGCCCTGCGGTGTCATTTCAATATAGCCGCCAGAGAGTATCACTGAGCGGAACGACCACGGGTGATCGTGATACACAGGATCGTCTGCGCTGAGTATCTTGTGTAAATACTGATTTTTTTGTCGGCTTCTCGGCACCACGCACCAGCGGTGGAGGTAACCGACGAGCTCTAGGTCTGGCAAACGATCGGGTTGAAAGAGTGACATTTTGAATTTCTATTAATAGTGATATTTCAAGAACACATGTTACACGATTAGCTATGCAATGTGAGAGGATAATACTGAGACACGCAGATTGCTGCAACTTCGCCTCAGCGCAGGGTTGAAGGCAAAGCGATTGCAAATTGAACCCCATCACGTTCATCTCGAACAGCATTACTCAGCGTATCGCCAGCATACGGCCTAGGCCATCCGCTGGAATACCCGGTGTCACAGCAAGTCATCGTCTAACCATTAAAATCACTGCGTTCAATGGCATAATAAAGCCGTTGAAGTAGCCCAATATGTAAGAGGGCTACTCTAATGATGTTGTATATTAATGCCAGGTTTGCCGGGTCACCCTTCGTATATTGGATTAAATAACCGCCGATATAGCAATACGTCGGTGTGCCTATCTCTCTCGTTGCTCCCTCGTGTGGGCTTAAACAGCTAAGCCATTTTTTCATCAGATAGCGTCTGCGACGCTAAAGAGCTATAAACGTAAGAGATTAGCTCTGCCATTCACCGTTCCTGTCGAGGCTTAAATTAGCAGCGTGCTATTGCCAGAGTGGGTTAGGGAAAATGACAATAGGCACAAACGGTGCAGCGAAGTCATACCGCGGCACGCTGTTTTACTGTCATCATCGATAAAGATGATTTTTAATGAATAGTCACTTCGAGCAATCAAAGCGACAATTTGAATGCCGCATTAATCTATAGCCATTAACAATCTGGCACCGGGGCCCTGCTGCGACAGCAAGCCGGATCTATGCCAATATCACTGCGCGCACTAATTTGGCGCGCTCAATCAGCTGCATAGTGGTAATAATACCGCTGTACTCGAAGCAAAAATCTTGCCTTTGTGCTCTGCAATATCACTACGAAAAATCGGAGCCGTCCCGCTGCGGGGCTCACCCGTATTGTTTACTGCTTCACGCAGTATTCGGCATGCTAACTGAGTAGAGTGTTAGCGGAGCGGTTGATGGCTGAAGATTAGCTGCAGCTTATGCAAATTGTCCGCTGACGCTATCATTGTATCTTTATATAGCTTCAACCAAACGGCGAGCCGCCAGTTATCGATGAGTGCGCCGAGAGTGCCTAGCTTGGCTGAGTATTGGCGATGGCTGTTAATTTGAGCGTTTGACGTCGATAAACTCGAAAAAGACTCAACCGCGATTGCATCGCAATTATGATTACCAAATGTTAAGACGTGTTGTACCTTTTACAGCGCAATACAAGTTTATAATCTGCTGCTTATCTATCGCGATACCACTAGGATTTACATGAAAGAGACACCCTTACCGTGGTGGAAAATCGCCGCTTATTCGATGCCAGCGGGTCCCTCTGCCGCGGTGGGTTTACCCATAGCTGTTTACATTCCGCCATTCTATGCCAGTCAGTTGGGCATCGAATTGACCACCATTGGCTTGATTTTGATGCTGATGAAGTTTTGGGATGTTTGTACGGATCCGGTTTTGGGTATTGTCTCTGATCGCTATCCCTCTCGATTCGGTCGCCGCCGGCACTGGATGGTTATTTCAACGCCCATACTTATGTTCAGCTGTTACATGCTGTTCATGCCTGACCTTGGTGTTGGTCCGGTCTATTTAACGATTTGGATGGTGGCAATGTATGTGGGTTGGACGCTTTTGTCTATCTCACACATGGCCTGGGGGACAGAGCTTTCACCGTTTTATTCCCAGCGCTCTCGTATTCATGGTTGGCGCGAAGGCATGATCTTAATCGGCATGTTGCTTACCTTGATGTTGCCTTTCTTTGTAGAGCAATTTGGACCAGAAGCCTTTGGTTTTGTCGACCGAGGGGAGAGCACCTTGGCCTTTGCTCGGGTGTCGGTAATGGGTTGGTTTGTTATTATCGCTTTGCCGATTACCGTGCTTATTGCCATTGTTACTGTTGATGAACGGCGAGATATCAAGCCAAATAAAGTCGACTGGTCGGGTATGTGGCGGTTGATGGTCAGTAATATAGCGTTGCGCCGAGTTTTATTGGCAGACTTTTTGTCCGGAATAAACGGCGGCGCAACGGCGGCACTTTTTTTATTTTTGGCCGAAGACGCGCTTCAACTTGAGCAGGCCAGTTTGTTATTGCTGGTCTTTTTTGCCTCGGGCCTGCTGTTTTTGCCGTTGATGATCAAGTTTAGCTACAAGTTGGGTAAGCACCGTATGATGGCTTATACCAATGTCTTTATCGTTGTGACTGTGCCGGCGCTGTTGTTTATTCCGACACAGTCTCCGCTAATTGCCACCTTGGGTTTTGTTATTCTGGGGCTCAATGTAGGCGTAGCCCCGACCATTTTTAGGTCCCTGATGGCGGATATAGCCGACGACCACACGGTAAATTCGGGTGCTGAGCAAACGGGGTTGTTCTACTCATTGCTGACCCTGACCAATAAGTGCGGCTCAGCCATTGCTATTGGCGTTGCCTATATAGCCCTGGATGCTATTGGGTTTACCGCCGGCGGAGACAATTCAGAGAGTGTGTTATTCCAGTTTCGATTCATTTTTATCAGTGCGCCGGTGTTAACCGGTCTTTTTGTGGCTTGGCTGATGTGGTCTTATCCCCTTGATGAGAAAAAACAAATTGCCAATAGGAAAACACTCGATGAGGCCGGTCATCGAAACGCCAGCCCCGAGTTGACCAGTTGACGTTTAAAATAGCAGGGCAAAGTTTTTACCCCGCCGATGTCCCAACCAATGGCGATGTTAGGCGGATTAGGCAACGATAGGCTTGCTTTAAATCAGGTCCAATAATCATCAGTGGCTGTCGCGCGTAGCGCTCGCATAACAGTAGGCCTTGGTATTTGCCCGCAAGTGACACACCGCAAAACGTGTCGTCTTCACCAGTATCGATGACTAACACTGATGACTCACCACTGAGGACAGGCACTGTGATTGCCTAACAGCCCAGGAGTAGCTCAGGAGTAGCTTAGGGTAGCTTGAGTTAGCCAGGCCGCGACTGCGACAATGGCTTACCGTACTTCGCCAGCGTAGGTTACAGTGGCGAGCTAACAGCGCTTTGTTGCTACTTTATGCTCACCACTGCGTAAATTGCAGTTTCCTGTCGGGTGAACTGATACCCATTGCAGCCAGCATCAACATCGTTATAACACTGCACGCTGCTAATATTCTCTACTTGAAAAGGACTAAGCTAAATGAAAATTGTGATCATGGGCGCTGGCGGCGTTGGCGCATTTTTTGGGGCCAAGTTGCTATTGGCGGGCAACGATGTGACTTTCGTAGCCCGTGGGCCCCATCTACAGGCCATGTTAAAAGACGGACTGACTATCTCCAGTACCGATGGCGACATGCGGTTGAAGACCGTGCAAGCCACAGATGATCCCGCATCGATTGATACCGCCGAGGTGATTATCTTCACCACTAAGCTGTATGACACTATCAACGCTGCTGAGCAAATCAAGTCGCTGGTCTGTCCTCAGACTATTATTATCACCTTGCAAAACGGTGTATCTAGCCCTGACATGATAACCGGGGTGGTCGGCCAAGACTGTGTGCTTGGGGGCTCGACCTATATTGTGTCGCATATTGAAGCACCGGGGAAAATCGAACATATGGGCCCAGCGCGCATGGTGTTTGGCGAAATGAACGGTTCTGTTACCAGCAGAGCGCTGGCTTTTGAGCGGGTGTGCAAGGAAGCGAACATTGACGTTAAACTAACTGATCAGATCGAGCTAGAAATGTGGCGAAAATACGTGCCGTTGACAGTTATTAGTGGTTTGACCGCGTCAATACGTGGCCCCATGGGAACAATTTTCGATGACCCAGATCTCGCGACTCTGGCTCGCCAAGCTACCTGCGAGGTGATTGCTGTTGGTCGCGCCAAAGGCATTGCCTTTCCCGACAATGCCGAGGATCAGAGCTACAAGAATATCTTTATGGCGCCCAGAGAAACGATGTCATCGATGTCGATAGACCTTATGCGTGGTAAGAAAATGGAGTTGCCGTGGCTGTCTGCCAAGGTTGCCGAGTTTGGTAAAGAAGCGGGTGTGGCGACACCTACCCACCACTTTATCGCATCTATCCTGCGGCCTTTTCAAGACGGCGAGCAAGGCTAACGTAGGCTGTTGTGAAGCGAGACCGCGATTCAATAGCTGCTGTGTGTGGTGTCAGTAATGTGCTGATAGCTCCCCGGTGTCTGTTTTCCGGCGTTGTTCAGTGCCCTTTACACTGGGTCGTTAATGTTATCGCCGCGCATGAAATTTTTCAAATAATAAGCCGTCCTATCAACAGCTACGCAATCAACGGTCCCGGCCCACCGCTATGGTATTGCCGTTAGTCTACTCGTTGACAACGCTGGTAGGCGTTGGGTAATAGTAACTGTTCTTATATGCCGTTGCCACTAACAGGATAGCTGACCGAAATAATAGAGGATAAGGTGAAAATGAATCCGTTGATTGAGCTGCCTAAACAGCCAAAGGATACTGCTTGGCCGACTGCGAGTTGGCCGCGCTCTAGCAGTAGTGAAATTACCGCTCTTGGGGATAGTTTATTTGATCTGAGTGAGACGCAGGGTGTTACCTACTCACTCTTGGTGGTGAAAAATGGCGAGCTAGTCTTTGAGCGTTATGATGTTGGGGCCAACCCCATTTATCTACAGTACTCTTGGTCAATGGCCAAAAGTATGGTGCATGCGTTGATCGGCATTCTGGTAAGACAGGGGCGTATTGATATCTATGCACCTGCAAATGTCCCTGAATGGGAAAACGACAGCCGCAAAAATATTACAGTTGATCAGCTATTACGAATGTCGAGTGGTCTAAAATTTAGTGAAGATTATGTTGATGGACATGCTTCTGATGTCATTGCTATGTTGCAGTTTGAAGGTCGCCATGACACCGGCGCTTTTTCTGCGAACATGCCGCTTATTCATCAGCCAGGCGCGCATTGGTCTTATGCTAGTGGCACTACCAATATTATATGTCGAATACTGAAAGACATTGTTGGTGGCGGCGCCTCGGGTATGTTGAGGTTTATGAATGATGAGTTGTTTGAGCCCATCGGTATGCGAAGTGCAAGTCCAAAGTTTGATACAGCGGGTACTTTTATAGGCTCATCGTTTCTGTTTGCCACCCCCCAGGACTTTGCAAGGTTCGGCTTGTTATATCTTCGTGACGGAATATGGCAGGGTAAGCAGATTCTTCCGCGGGGTTGGGTTGACTACGCAAGAACCCCAACTTACCGAGATGAAGAATATAGCTACGGCGCGCATTGGTGGCAAAGACCGGATAAACCTGAATGGTTTTACTGTGGTGGCTATGACGGGCAGCGAATTCTTTGTGTGCCTGAGAAAGATGTCGTTATTGTGCGATGTGGGCGCACGGTTGTCGATGAGATGCCCGCGATCAGTGAAAAGCTGTATAGAATCGCTGATGCCTTGTAGCTAATAACAGCGCCGCTCAGTAATTGTGGGCGGTAAAAGCTTGCCCTAGCCATGCAGTTTTATCTCATGGCCGGTCACCTCGCCACAAAATGGCAGGCTGTTAATGGTGCGTGTGCGCTTTACACATCAGTGTTTTTGGTAGGGGGGGTGGCAGCTGCTAGTATTAATCGGGCGGTCGGGGTGATCCGTTGGTACCGCCCGTGCGTATTGTATGGGTTAAAATAAAATAAATTCGGTTATGTAGTCTGAAAAAATTAGACAAGTTGCCTTGGTTGCAGGTGCCTCGGGCGGTATGGGTCGCGAGATAGCCCGGGTATTGTTGCAAAAAGGCTATGGCTTATTTCTTGTTGCGCGCTCTTTAGATACGTTAGAGGCGATTCGTTCGGAATTTAGAACCCTTGCCAGCGAGTAAAATGTGACGGTTCTTTACGCTGAGTTGTCGCAGCGGGACTCGGCAAAAACGATCTTTGATTTTGCCACCGATAAACATCTACCTATAGATATTTTGGTAAACAATGCCGGGGTTGGCATGTCGGGTGCGATAGAAGATTACGCTGAGCAAACGCTACTAGAAATAATAGTGTTGAATATATTTTCATTGACCGCTCTGTTTAAATACTTTGCACCGTAAATGAAAGTCAATATGTCAGGCCATAGACTGAACATTGGCTCTGTTGCTGGATATCAACCGGTACTGTATATAGCAGCCTATGCGGCTTAGAAAAGCTATGTGTTGAATTTTCAGAAGCTATCGTTAGGGAGTTAGAAGTTGACGGTGTTTCGGTGTCGCGTTGTTCACCAAAAAATACAGATACCGAGTTTTTTGATCATGCTGATATCAGTAAAGACAACAAATTGTATGCTCAGAAAGCCAGGGTTTCGGCAAAAAGTGTTGCCCACGATGCGGTAGAAAAAATGTTTGAAGCTAAGCTTTCGTCAATTCATGGGTTAAAGATCAATGCCTTGGCAATGCTAAATAGGCTCTCTCCCTCTCGAAAATTCACCGCAGGTATTTCTAAGAAGCTGGTTTCCAAGTACAGCTAGCAAGACTTTGAAGCGGCATTTTTGGTAATGTGGAGGGGCTTTTCTCGAGGCTGCTTTCAGCCCTTATAACGATGAGTTGCTCCGAATTCACCAACGGCGGCAAATAGTTCCTGCGCAGGGTATGTGATTGTTACTGCGTGTAATTTTATGTATAAAATAGATTCGAGTCGGTTCATAGACTTTTATTTCAGGAGAACAGCATTGCGCGACACCGCCGTAAAAAGACCCTTAATTTCGCCTAACTCACTTGATGCTTTTACTGCTGCCCCATGGCCGGCGGTAAGGAGAAATCTGGAAGTGGTGGGTTGGCTGATAGTGAGTACCCTGATCGCTGTTGGTATGGTATCTCTTGTCGGTAGAGCCATGTTTCTTATCGACGCCCACACCACAGTCAACTTGGTAGCAGAGCAACAATTTGACGCCTTTGATATTCGCTACTATCAACAAACTATCGCCACAATACTGCATTTGTTGCCAGGTTTTCTTATCGTGGTTTTAGGGCCGCTGCAATTTATGCCTGTAGTACGTAAACGCTGGATTAATTTTCATCGGTGGAGCGGCCGTGTCTATATTATATGCGGTATCACCGGCGCGATATCCGGCTTTCTAATTGGTGGATTGAATCCTTTTGGTGGCATTGACGGGGCTGGCTTCAATGAGGCTATGGCTACTTGGTTTTTATCCTTGTACGTTTTATATTGTCTATACAAGGCTTATAGCAGTATTCGAAAAAGACAGTTTGGTGCACATCGAGAATGGATGATCCGTAGCTTTACCATAATGATTGCCATTGCCACCGAGCGGATTATGCTCAGCATCTTATCGTATACCACGAGTATCGAGTTGGTGGTTTTATTTGGAGCAACTTTTTGGATGGCCGGTTTGATTAATATTGTGGCGGGTGAAATCTGGATTCAGTTGACTCGAACGCCGGGCACTGGTGCCCGGCATTGGAAAGATGTTGATGCCCGGGCTATCGCTGGCGGATAACGCTTTCGCCATTGCAGTTTTTCATTAGTGCATACGGCTGAGCTGAACATGAGCTTGTTGCTGCTACGGTGGAAGCTGGTGTTAATACTCGCAGTAAAAATCTGTTGGCCGCCGCCCATTGTATTTGAATAGTCTCCAATCAATAGCGCACAGAAACGCTTGAGTACTATGGGCAACGGATGGTTTTTTTTAGTAGAATTGTCAGTTTGGCTTGTTTACTAAGCCCAGTCGGCGGGCATTTTTTGCAGCCAGCTCTCACTAGAGCCCAGTAAGATCGTGTTAGTAATGCCACCACGGTTTGAATTCTGTAGGCGCTGTAGCCGCCGCCACTGTATTGCACCAGCCGCCACTGTATTGCTTCAACTACACACTACACCTATTGTGAAAAACAATGCTTGTCTGTTGGCAGGTTCTACTGCAACTGCATTTCAAAATATGAAGATGTTGTTATGCCGTTATCTGGTTAAGAGGAACAGGCGTTCTTGACATTTTTCAGGCTGCAGATGAATCGACTACAGGGCCTAGTTGTACTGTCAATAACCCGATATTCCGGTCTTTGTATTATTGCAATATTGTCAGATTGTTGATCAAGGTTATATCTAGCCACCGCTTACTCCCTAATTAACCGCTGAGAACGAAAAGCACAGTGGCGCTATTGGCGGTTCTACTGGTCTTTGAATTATTACCATGATGATGTCGACAGCATAGTGATGAACGGGCGGTGAGGGTTTTTATTGTAGAGCACGTAGCAGTGATTTAGCAGTGTGAGGGTCGCAATGGCATTAATAGTTGTGCAGTGGTGATACTCGATGCTTTATCAGACCAAACCAAACGAAACCAAACCGAACCTAACCGAACCGAACCTAACCGAACCACGCGTCGGCAGAAGTCACACAGAAGCAGGCACAGTTTTGTATGCTTAACGGCCAGCGTAAGCTTGAGGCGTTTGAGCTAGATCGTTATGTTCTCGAAGAACAGACGGTGAGTATTGTTATACGGGGAGGCAAAGTAGTGCGAAGAGACCACCGGCTAATTACAAGGTAACAGCCGGTTTCTCGGGTGGAGGTTTGCTAAGGCAGCAGCACAGCAGTACTAGAGCGAGCTTTCTAAGCCTCGCTCTCTATCAGAGGAAAAACCGAAGGCAGTCAAACGTTGCTTTATTTTCCCTTGTACCTAGTTAGCTGCTCTACTACGCCGTCAACGGTAAAACTATTGGGTGCTTGCCGAGATGGATATTCACGAAATGTCTGAGCGAAGTTTAACGCCCTAGCTGAGCCATAGAAAATCCATGAAGAGTTGTTCTCCCACCAAGTGTTATAGGAATTTGAGTCAGTATCAGCGCGTTCGAATGGATCGCGACGAAGATTGAATAGTTTTGGAATTCTGAGACGGACAAAGGGCTCTCGCCAAACCTGAAATTTGTTAGCTCGCTGTTCAGCGTAGACCACCTTCCAATCTCTTACCCGGGCTCCGACTAACAGTCCATCATCGCTGAAGTAAAAGAACTCCTCCCTGGGGCCGGTGTCACTTTTACCGGTCAAGTAGGGTAGAAAATTGTAGCCGTCTAGGTGTACATTGAAGTTGTCTGCACCAAAGGTGCGACCTTGCTTGAGGTCCTTGACAATATTGGGTTCACCAACAGCTGCCATTAGTGTCGGTAGCCAGTCTAAGTGTGACATGATCTGATTAGAAATCTGCCCTGGGTTTATTTTGCCAGGCCACTTAACAATAGCCGGTACTCTAAATCCCCCTTCCCAATTCGTGTTTTTCTCGCTGCGAAATGGCGTTATCGCTGCGTCGGGCCAAGTATTGTAGTGAGGCCCATTATCGGTGCTGTAAATAACGATGGTGTTATCTTCTATACCGAGATCTTTTATCTGCTTGAGCATGCGACCGATTAACTCATCGTGCGCGACCATTACATCGTTATAAGGGCCTTGGCCCGACTTGCCGATGTGCTTTTGCGCAGGATGGGTCCAAAAATGCATTCCTGTGGTGTTTAGCCAAACGAAAAAAGGGATATCATTTTTGACCGATTTATTGATGAATTTTCGCGCTACAGCTTCGAATTCCTCATCAACATTTTCCATCCGCTTGCGTGTCAAGGAACCCGAGTCCTCCAAGCGACCGTCGGCATAGCTGTGAATCACGCCGCGTGGGTTCGAGCTTTTTTGAAACCAAGCATCCTGGGGATAGTCTGCACTTTCTGGTAATTCTTCAGCATTGAGATGGTAAAGGTTACCAAAGAACTCATCGAAACCGTGATTGGTCGGCAAGAACTCGTCACGATCACCTAAATGGTTTTTTCCAAAGTGCGCGGTTGCGTAGCCTAAGGGCTTAAGCATCTGTGCCAGCGTGGGGTCTTTTGCATTAAGGCCGGTCGGCGCACCAGGAGTGCCTACTTTAGTGAGGCCTGTTCTAACTGGGTGCTGACCGGTGATAAAAGCTGATCTGCCTGCAGTGCAGCTTTGTTCACCGTAGTAATCGGTGAACATCATGCCCTCTTTGGCAAGGCTGTCGATGTTAGGCGTTTGATAGCCCATCAAACCATTGCTATACGCGCTTATATTGCTGATACCAATGTCATCGCCCCAAATGACTAAAATATTGGGTTTGTCATCAATCGCCCAAGCCGCATTGCAGGTTAGCAATGCGAGAACAAAGAGCATCACACTATTCAGGTTCGTTGTCACTCTGGATTGGATCATCGGTATGCCTTAATGGGTGTTGTTATTGTTGGCGGTGGCCTATCTGTTCAGCCTCGGCGCAGTGTATCACGGCTCTAAAGGCTAATATACTCTGCTGCAGAGGCGCTCTCAATAGTTAAGATCTCCCGGCAACTAAGGGCTCTACGCAGTTTTGCTTACCTTGCCTGCTGCTGCACGGGGCCGTC
>JBLHLU010000069.1:0-14974 GCA_047623385.1 Paraglaciecola psychrophila | reverse complement strand
AACTTGGCCCGCAGCTCGACTTTTTAGTGGGGGGATCGGTAGGCGCTAGCCGCAAACCGTCGCAGATACGCGACCTGATTTCGGGTGCGATTATTCGCGCCTCCTGAGGTTTGAGTGAAGTTAGTGTTACCATAGCTACTGTTGCCAGCGGTATCGTTAGTACAAACACGGCGAATACGATTGACCAAGCCGGCTCCGGTAAATGACGCTGCGGCCCTATATACAGGACGGTATTACTATGCAGGACTTGGCTATTGACCAGGTAAAACACTACCTCCTCAGTTTGCAGGACAGCATTTGCAGTGCCATGGCACGGGAGGACGGCGCCGGTGCTTTTGTTGAGGACAGCTGGCAGCGCCCGGAGGGCGGCGGTGGTCGCTCCCGAATTATCACCGATGGGGCAGTGTTCGAAAAAGGCGGCGTTAATTTTTCTCATGTGCGCGGCGCGGCGATGCCGGCCTCCGCCACCGCGGCCCGGCCGGAGCTGGCGGGCCGTAGTTTTCAGGCAATGGGGGTGTCGCTGGTGATGCATCCGAATAATCCCTATATCCCTACCAGCCACGCCAATGTGCGTATGTTTGTTGCCGAAAAGCCCGGTGAATCTCCGGTTTGGTGGTTTGGCGGCGGCTACGACCTGACCCCCTATTACGGTTTTGAAGAGGATTGTCGCAGCTGGCACCAGAGCGCCTTCGACGCCTGTGCCCCCTTTGGTGAAGAGATCTATCCTCGCTATAAAAAATGGTGCGACGAGTACTTCTTTTTAAATCATCGCAGTGAGCCTCGTGGTATCGGTGGTTTGTTTTTCGACGATCTGACCCTCAGTGAAGAGGCCGGCGGCTTCGAGCGCAGCTTTGATTTTATGCGTGCCATCGGCGACTCCTTTATCAACGCCTACCAGCCCATAGTGGCGCGGCGCAAAGCCTTGGCTTTTGGCGATCGCGAGCGACAGTTTCAGTTGTATCGACGCGGTCGCTATGTAGAATTTAACTTGGTGCAGGATCGCGGTACTATTTTTGGCCTGCAATCTAATGGGCGCACCGAGTCGATTCTGATGTCGTTGCCACCGCTGGTGCGCTGGGAATACCAGTGGCAGGCCGAGGACAACAGTCCTGAACAGGCATTAACCGAGAAGTTTTTAATTGGCCGCGACTGGATTTAAACGCGACCTCAACACTCTCGACAGCTCTGGCGCAATTGGCGTCCTAAAGTAAAAAGCGCCAGCGGTGAATCCTGCCGTGGCCCAAGGTTTTTCAAATAATGACCGATAAATATGCCGTCTTCGGCAATCCGATTAACCACAGCAAGTCACCGCAAATCCACTCAGCCTTTGCTGCACAGACTAGCCAAGACTTGAGCTACCGCGCCCACAAGGTCGAGGTGGGCAAGTTTGCTACTGTCGCCCGCAGTTTCTTCGACAATGCTGGACGCGGTTTAAATATCACTGTGCCCTTCAAACTCGACGCTTTCGATTTTGCCGATACTTTGAGCGATCGAGCTCAGCGCGCCGGCGCGGTCAACACGCTAGCAATGTCTGCCGACGGCGTTATTCATGGCGACAATACCGACGGAGCGGGTTTGGTAGCGGATATTTGCCAGAACTTGGGTTGGAAGATAGCTGACCGGCGGGTGTTGTTACTCGGTGCTGGCGGCGCTATTCGCGGTATTCTTGAGCCGATTATTGCCCAGCAACCCAGCCATTTAGTGGTGGTGAATAGGACAGTCAGCAAAGCGCAGCAATTAGTGAGTAGTTTCTCCGACCTCGGCGATGTTCGCGCCTGCAGTTTCGAGGCGCTACAGGCCAACCAGTTCGATCTGGTTATAAATGGCACCAGTGCTAGCTTGGCGGGCGAACTGCCACCTCTGCCGTCGAATTTAATTAGTGATGATGGCTGCTGTTACGACATGATGTACAGTGCCACGCCAACGCCATTTATGCGCTGGGGTGCTGAAAACCTAGCTTGGGCGGTTTCCGATGGCCTCGGTATGTTGGTTGAACAGGCCGCTGAGTCATTCCATTTTTGGCGCGGGTTGCGCCCGGATACCCAGTCAGTGATTGCCGCCATTAGGGAAGAGCTAGAAGCCGAATAATGGGTTCGCTAATCTGCCAGTAAATACACCACCCGCACTCGCTGTTCGACGGCTTGCCGACCCAAGGTCAAGCTGGCGTTGGCCTGCCCCTGGTCTGCCTGGGCCAGCATTGCCATAGATCTGTGCCCCGCTTGGTGGTTGACAGGGGCGATCTGGAATACCCGCCCCAACTGCTCGCCGAGCTGTCCCGCCATCAGTTGAGCCCGATCCCTAGCGTCTTCCAAAGCCAGTTTGAGCGCGTCGTGTTGCAGTTGCCGGTGATCGCTGAAGGTTAGCTGTGGTGGCTGCATCTGGCTGATACCCACAGCCAATAGGGCGTCGATTAAATCGTTGTAGCGGTCGGTGTCCTGCAGCGACATTTCAACCTGCCTACTAACACGCTCACCCTTGTAAACTCGCTGCTGGTTGTTCCAATCATACTGGGCGGCGGCGTTAATTCTAGAGGCTTTAATTGCCGCTTCTGCTACTCCCAGGTGTTTGGCCGCGGCAATCGCCTTACCGACGATAGCGTCGACATTTTGCTTTGCCGTCGATGCATTAGTGGCGGTGCTCACTACGTCAAAGCGGATGATCGCTAGGTCGGGAATTTTTTTGATTTCGCCCAAACCCTCGACAACAATATGCGGCTGCTGCGGGGTGGGTAGCTGTGCTGCCGCCATCGGTGCGCTGAGGGCGATGGCTAGGGCTGCGGTTAGCAGCGGGGTATAGTATCGTTTCATAGCTTATCCTTGGGTTTGTTCAGCTGATCGGCTGTGGCAAGTATTGGACTGCAGCGGTAGTAAAAGTTTCAGTCGCGGCAACTATTTGACTGCGCTGGCGGTTTTTTGTTGGCTCGGTACAGGGTAAACTGACATTTTATTGGGAGTACCTGACCTTGTCTGCTTTGCTATCTGAAAACCCACTGCTGCAGTGTGCTACCCTACCCCTGTTCGCGGCCATTGAGCCACACCATATTGAGCCCGCCCTGGATTCGCAGCTCAATGCGAATCGCCTGCGCATTGAGCAGTTGCTGTTAAACGACGGGCTTAGTGCAAGTCAGTTTTTGGCCTCAATGGAGCAGTGGGACGACGAGTTGGCCCAGTTGTGGTCGCCGGTAGGACATCTGCAGGGTGTCAGTAACAGTGAGTCCCTGCGGTTGGCCTATGATGCCTGCCTGCCTAAGTTAACTGCTTACGCTACCGAAATGGGCCAAAACGCCGGGCTCTACCGCGCTTATAAACGGCTTAAAGAAGGACCAGAATTTGACAGTCTGAGTGCCCCAAGGCGTCGCTCTGTTGATAATGCGCTGCGAGATTTTACCCTCTCAGGAATCGCTCTAGATGCCGATCGGCAGCAGCGTTTTGGCATCATCGTACAGCGTCTGGCGCAGCTGTCGACGCTGTTCTCCAACAATGTATTGGATGCGACGATGGGTTGGAGTAAGCAGCTGAGCGATGTCAGTGAATTAGCTGGGGTGCCCGCCGCTGCGGTGCTCGGCTACGCTCGGGCCGCCGCTGAGAAAGATCTGCAAGGCTATAGTATTAGTCTCGATATTCCGGCGTACCTGCCGGTCATGCAATACGGTGATAACCGCGAGCTGCGCCGTGAACTGTATCTGGCTTACAACACCCGAGCGTCAGATCAGGGCCCCAGTGCCGGTCAGTGGGACAATAGCGAGGTTATGGAAGAGTTGCTGGCGCTGCGCCATGAATTGGCGGCGCTGTTGGGATTTGCCAATTATGCAGAGTATTCGCTGGCAACAAAAATGGCCGATACCACAGCCCAAGTCGAAGGTTTTTTAAGTGATCTTGCCGAGCGCAGCCAGAGCGTAGCGAAGGCTGACTTTGAGGAGTTGGCACAGTTTGCCCGGGGCCAAGGTCAGCACACGTTGGCTGCTTGGGATATTCCCTATTACAGTGAAAAGCTGCGACTGCAAAAGTACGCGCTGTCGCAAGAAGAGCTGCGGCCCTACTTCCCTGCCGACAAGGTGATCGCCGGTTTGTTCGAGGTGGTAAAGCGTCTCTATGGTATCGATATCAGCCTTGGGGAGGCGGAGACTTGGCATCCCGACGTACGCTTCTATCAGCTCAGCAACAACGGTGAGCCGATAGCGCGCTGCTACTTGGATCTCTATGCCCGTGAGCACAAGCGCGGCGGCGCTTGGATGGACGACTGCCGAGTGCGGCGCAGCCTCGATGACGGCACCGTACAACTGCCGGTAGCGTATTTAGTGTGTAACTTTACGGCCCCCACCGAGGCGCTTCCGTCGCTGCTAACGCACAACGAAGTGACCACACTGTTTCACGAATTCGGCCACGGCCTGCATCATATGTTGACGCAAATTGACTGTCCTGGGGTGTCGGGTATCAATGGAGTGCCCTGGGATGCGGTCGAGCTGCCCAGTCAGTTTCTAGAGAACTGGTGTTGGGAAAAGGCGGTGATACCGCTGATCTCTGGCCACTATCAGAGCGGCGAGCCGCTGCCGCAGAATTTGTTGGACAAAATGCTGGCGGCGAAAAACTTTCAGGCCGGTATGCAAATGGTGCGGCAACTGGAGTTGGGGCTGTTTGATTTTCGCCTACATCGAGACTTTGATGCCGCTGCACCGGTGCCGATTGCCGAGGTTATAGCCCAGGTTCGAGAGCAGGTTGCGGTTGTTGAAGTGCCTCATAATAATCGTTTTCAGCACGGCTTTGGCCATATTTTTGCCGGCGGTTATGCCGCGGGTTACTACAGTTATAAGTGGGCTGAGGTATTATCGGCGGATGCTTTCTCGCGCTTCGAAGAAGAGGGTATTTTTAATGCCAGTACCGGCGCCAGTTTTCTGACCGAAATTCTGCAGCGCGGCGGCGCCCAGGAACCGATGGCGCTGTTTGTTAATTTTCGAGGGCGTGAGCCCAGCGTCGACGCGCTGTTGCGCCATAGTGGTATCAATCCAGGAGCATTAACTAATGACGTCTGATACGCCAATAAAACGCTTTATCGCCGGGGCGGTGTGTCCACGCTGTGCCGAGCTAGACAAGCTAACTATGCACCTCGATCAGCAGCAGCGGCAGGTGCGCGAATGTGTGCGCTGTGGTTATCAAGACGTGATGACTGACGAGGGCCCCCGGCAACTGAGCAAAGATGAGCTAACCACTCGGGTCAACCAGCCCCGGGTTGGGGAGCCGCTCTTGGCCCATGAGGATGAGGTACAGCTGGTGACGATTATCGACCCCGCTGCTACGCGACGCGACCACTGAATTCAGCGGCGCTCGCTAGGTGGTCGATGAGGCAGGGCCAGTGTTTGACCTCTGCGCTCCAGCGGTTATTGCGATGCGCTTCGACGTAGCGTTGAAAGGCGGCACCGCTATACACGTGTTCTTGCTCAACCGCGATTTGGGCGGTGTAGTGAACGGCATCGTCTAGTTCATTGGCAAAAGGTTCGCCGATCAGTGAGTGGATCAGCAGGTTGGATTTAGTCATGTCCATGGGTACCAGCGGCACCGAGGTATGCAGCATGATACGGTCGTTAACCTCTTCTATCAGTCGGTGCGCCAGATAGGCCTCGTACATCAACTCATGTAGCCCAAAATGACCGGCGACGATGCTAGGCGGTTTCAAAAAATAGTCCTCCGCTAGGGCCACAAAGGGTTCTGCATAGTCGGCTATGCCCGCTGCTGAGGTGATGCTGCGGGTGGCCTCGATAAATTCTGGTACGTGTTCAATATAACTGGTTACAAAAGTGAGCAGGCGCTCTAGTGGGCCGTGCTCAGGCAACTGAATGGGTAGCTTTTGATTGGATTTGATTTGGTAGCTGAGTAGGGTAGCTAAATGACCATATTGCATTTCATGGGCTTTAGCCGATTCAATCATGCTTTGAATGGCCTTAATCTTCACCCGTTACTCCTGTGTTGTCGAGATTGACGCTGCCGCTGATACTATAAGGCTAGTACAATTTCTTCGCATAGCGAGAATATCGCCGGGCCGCAATAGGCTATCGTGAGACGGTGATCACTGATTGCACCGTTAGCGTTGCTTTAGTTATTGATTTGCCCAAGTTTTCTCTAAATTAAGTACATTTTAAAAATCGCCTATAGTGTGTTGCTGTTGGTCAAAACACGTATATCGTCGAATATTTTTTACATAATGTAGCTTTTGTTGCACCGCGACATATTTCTTTCCAGTTTTAAGTCCATTGAGGTGGTCTGCGCTGACAAAGCTGCGTATAATTGCGGCGTTTTGTCGCACTCAGCGATTTTGGCCTGAAATTCAGCAGTAATAACGTTGTCTCTCAGTCGCGAGTAACAGTTGCTTACTACTAAGCTCGGTTACTGTCCTTTAACTTAGAAAGCCCTCCTGTGTTTTCTAACTTAAAGCGTTAGTGATGTGTTACTGGTGATCACGGTCTAGGTACTGGGATATTTTTAACATTTTAATATGGAGACACGGGAATGCATTTACAAGCGAAACGGCTTTGCAAGCTGGCGCTTAGTCCTGTGCTAATGTCGCTCAGTACAATGAGTGCAGGTGCCTGGGCTGAAGAGGCTCAACGCTGGCAGATGAATTTATCGCCGGGCGTTACCGAAGTTGGTGCAAAGATATACGACTTGCATATGATTGCGTTGTGGATTTGCGTAGTTATTGGCGTCATTGTTTTTGGTGTAATGTTTTATTCGGTGTTTACTCACCGTAAATCAAAGGGCGCCGAAGCTGCAGACTTTCACGAAAGCACCGCGGTAGAAATTGCCTGGACAGTTGTCCCCTTCCTAATTTTGATAGTTATAGCGTTCCCCGCGACCACTACGCTGCTCGAAGTCTACGACTTTGAGGATAGTGAGCTGGACATCGTGGTGACCGGCTATCAGTGGAAGTGGAAGTACGAGTATATTGACGCAGACGGTGAAAACGTTAGCTTTTTCAGTAATTTGACGACTGAAGTAGGCGAGATGTACAACGAGGAAGAAAAGGGCGAGCACTATTTGCGAGAAGTCGACGAACCGATGTTTCTTCCGGTTAATACCAAGGTTCGCTTCCTGATCACTGCCAACGACGTATTGCACGCCTGGTGGGTTCCGGCACTAGCGGTTAAACGCGATGCGATTCCCGGTTTTATTAACGAAGCCTGGACCAATGCCACTAAAACGGGTGTCTATCGCGGACAGTGTGCTGAGCTATGTGGACGCAGTCACGGGTTTATGCCCATTGTTGTGAACGTGGTAGAGCAGGCCGAATTCGACCAGTGGTTGGACGGTAAAAGGGCCAACGCTGCAGTCATTAAGTCGCTGATGGATAAACAATTCACCCTCGATGAGCAAATGGTGGCAGGTAAGCCGGTTTACCAACAAAACTGTGCAGCTTGTCATGGTCAGAACGGTGAAGGCGGTGTCGGCAAGGCTATTGCCGGTAGTGCGATTGCCACCGGTGATATCGCAGGACATATTGATATGGGCGTTAACGGTGTTCCGGGTTCTGCAATGCAGGCTTTCGGCGCGCAGCTCAATGATGTCGATATGGCCGCGGTACTGACTTACCAGCGCAACGCATTCGGCAACAATATGGGCGATATGATACAGCCCATCGATGTCTATAACTTTAAGCAAGGCCAATAGGGGGTTCCGAATATGAGTACACATCACGGGCCTGCAAAAGGCTTTATGCGGTGGGTTTTAACCACCAACCACAAAGATATCGGTACCATGTATCTTTGGTTCAGTTTCGCCATGTTCATTATGGGCGGTGCTTTTGCGATGATTATTCGGGCCGAGTTATTTCAGCCCGGTCTGCAAATCGTCGAGCCAGAATTTTTTAACCAGATGACCACCATGCACGGCTTAGTGATGGTGTTTGGTGCGATTATGCCCTCCTTTGTGGGCTTGGCTAACTGGATGATTCCGATGATGATCGGCGCGCCAGATATGGCTCTGCCGCGAATGAACAATCTGAGTTTCTGGATATTGCCCCCGACTTTTGCACTGTTGGCTTCAACACTGTTTATGGAGGGCGGTGCACCTAACTTCGGTTGGACATTCTATGCGCCACTGTCAACTACCTATGCCCCGCCGACAGTTACCTACTTTATCTTTGCCGTTCACCTGTTGGGTCTGTCCTCTATCATGGGATCGATTAATATTATCGCTACCGTGGTCAATTTACGCGCCCCGGGCATGACCTATATGAAGATGCCGATGTTTGTCTGGACTTGGCTGATTACTGCGTTCCTGCTGGTGGCTGTTATGCCGGTATTGGCCGGTGCGGTGACCATGATGTTGATGGATATCCACTTTGGTACCAGCTTCTTCTCCGCAGCAGGTGGTGGTGATCCGGTACTGTTCCAGCATATCTTCTGGTTCTTTGGTCACCCTGAGGTGTATATTATTATACTGCCCGCTTTTGGTGTGGTGTCGCAGATTATTCCTACCTTCTCTCGCAAGCCGCTGTTTGGCTACGACTCGATGGTTTACGCGACTGCATCCATTGCTTTCTTGTCTTTTATCGTATGGGCACACCACATGTATACCGTCGGTATGCCAATCGCTGGTGAGCTGTTTTTCATGTACGCGACAATGCTGATAGCGGTGCCGACAGGCGTTAAAGTCTTCAACTGGATTACCACCATGTGGAAGGGCTCGATGTCTTTTGAAACACCGATGCTGTTTTGTATCGGCTTTGTGTTTCTGTTCACTGTCGGTGGTTTCACCGGGGTGATGTTATCGCTGGCACCGGTTGATTTTCAGTACCACGATAGCTACTTCGTAGTGGCGCATTTCCACTATGTTATGGTTGCCGGTGCGGTGTTTAGTATGTCGGCAGCAGTATATTACTGGTTGCCTAAGTGGACTGGAAAAATGTATAACGAGAGTATGGGTAAAGCCCATTTCTGGATATCATTTTTCGGCTTTAACCTGACCTTCTTCCCACAGCACTTTTTGGGACTGGCAGGTATGCCGCGCCGGATTCCGGATTACGCGCTGCAGTTTACTGACTTCAATACCATGTCGTCGATCGGTGCATTTATCTACGGTGCCTCGCAGATTTTGTTCTTGTACAACGTGGTTAAGACAGTTGCCTCAGGCAAGCCAACCAGCGAAGAAAAAACCTGGGAAGGTGCTGAAGGATTGGAGTGGACTCTGCCCACACCTGCGCCCTACCACACTTTTAGTACACCACCTGATGTCAAATAGAGGGTAGTTAAGATGGCGACTATGACCACGGAAAAATCAATCAGCTATACCGTTGCGAAACTTGCAGTAGTAGCTGTTGCAATGTTTGCTTTTGTCTTTGTGGTGATGGTGCCACTTTACAATGTACTGTGTGATTTTTTGGGTATTAACGGTAAAACCAGCGGTGAGCGCTACCAGGTGGTGCAATCAGCTGTGGATACTAGTCGCGAGGTTCGAATTCAATTCGTGTCGACCAATAATGATGGCATGCCCTGGGAATTTTACCCGACTGATACGGTGTTAAGAATTAACCCCGGCGCGGTCAATAACACGGTTTTTTATGCTAAAAATCCGCTGGGTAAAGCGATGGTGGGGCAAGCTATTCCCAGCATTGCCCCGATTCGCGCGGCGGACTATTTTCATAAAACCGAATGTTTTTGTTTTAACCAGCAGCCGCTGGGTGCAGGGGCTGAGGCGCAGATGCCGCTGCAATTTATTGTCGACCAGGATTTACCCGCCGACATTAAGACGATTACCTTATCGTATACAATTTTTGATGTGACCGCGATGGCAGCACAAGCTGATGCAGTCGCGTTACGTTAAAATAGCAAGCGGCTCTCACGTATGTTTAGCTGCGTGTAAGCAAAGAAATTAACGGAGAAAGAAAATGACAGGTCAAAGCAGCACAGAGTACGAGGCCTATTACGTACCTGAAAAAAGTCGACTGGCAATTTGGGCCAGCTTGACGTTATTTTTCACAGTTTTTGGTGCCGCCAGTGTTTTGAATGACAAAACATTTGGTGATGCCGCCGAGTCGACCAACTCATGGTTTATCTTTATTGTGGCGCTAGTATTGTTTATGGCGACATTGTTTTGTTGGTTCCGGGTCACCATTATCGAAAACCGCGCCGGTATGAATAGTGGCCAGCTAAAACACTCTTATGCTATCGGCATGCAGTGGTTTATCTTTTCAGAAGTGATGTTTTTTGCCGCCTTTTTTGGCTCGCTATGGTATGTACGCAACCTAGCCGGTCCTTGGCTCGGTGGCGAAGGCGACGGTGGCCGAATGAATTATCTTTTGTGGGAAGGTTTTAGTTACAGTTGGCCGATGATGGAAACGCCACAGGATGCTGTGGGCGGTGTTGCTAGTCAGCTGCTCGCTAACAACGGTGTTATGACGGGTCCAGAACGCAGTATGAGTTTCCCTGGTTGGGATAATATTTTTCACTGGCTACCACTGTGGAATACTATTGTTTTGATTAGCTCCAGTGTCACTTGTCACATCGCCCACTTAGCACTGTTAGCTGGCAAGCGTCGCAAGCAAAATATCTGGTTGGGTATTACCGTAGGGCTGGGCATGCTCTTCGTTTATCTGCAGTATCTAGAATATCACGAAGCCTTATTTGACTATGGTTTGTTTGTCGATTCAGGTATCTACGGTTCAACGTTCTTCTTGTTGACGGGTTTCCACGGTTTCCACGTTTGCATGGGTGCGTTTATGCTGTTGATACAGTGGTTACGCTCCACTAAGAGTGGTCATTTTACTCCGGAAGATCACTTCGGTTTTGAAGCCTCTTCTTGGTATTGGCACTTTGTCGATGTAGTCTGGGTAGGTTTATTCTTATTCGTCTATATCATCTAACAGATACCACTATGCGGTCGCCAACGGTTGTGAGAGCGTTTTCACAACCGTTTTTACGTTAAAGGGCCGCTAAATGTTATGACCCAGTATTATTTTGCCGCTTCAATAGTTTGTTCTGATGGCGTTATTTTATCGGCATAACGCGCATCCCAAGGGGCGTTCGATCCCAGTTTGCCAGTAAACACGCCGTAGAACAAAAAGCCGATTAGCAAGCCTGCTAATACCAGTCGCAGGCCCAGTGCGCGGACGGTTCGGCGGGAGGGCTCACTACTAATTCCCCGGTCTTTTAATAAAAAGCCGTAGCCGCTAAACAAACTGATGACCAGTGCTATAAACAGGATTATGATTACTGTTTTTAACCACATGCTAAACCTCCAAATTAATGTAAAATACCCGTTATTATAACCCAGCTGTGGTCACTTAGGTGGGGCGACCTTGGCTGATAATGCCTTTGAGTTGGAGCACTAAAAGATGATGAGCTTTGCAGTTACCCCGGACTGGCGTGCTACCGCATTGGCAGTTTTGTTATTGCCGTTGGTTATCTCATTGGGGTTTTGGCAGTTGCAGCGTGCCGACGAAAAATCAGAACTAAAAGAGTTGCAACAACAGCGCCAAACGGCTGCTCCGGTAGCCATCGAATCGCTACCCGCAGGGGATCAGCACTACCGGCCGGTACTACTGCGCGGTCATTTTATTGCCGGTCGCACCTTGTTTTTGGACAATCGTATCAGTCTCGGCCAATTCGGCTACGAGGTGGTGATGCCCTTTCAACTGCGCGATAGCGATGAGGTAGTGTTAGTCAATCGCGGCTGGATTGCTGGCGACCGCTCCCGCCGCAGCCTGCCATCGCCGCCAGAGGTGGCGCCAGCGGGTGAGTTGCTAGAACTGCGCGGTAGTATTTATATGTCTCAGGGAAGCTTGATGCAGTTGTCGGCCAGTCAGGTAAGCAATGAATGGCCCCGTGTCAGCCAGAGCATCGATTTCAAGCAGATGGCAGCGGCACTTGGCCTGCGGCTGTATCCCCACCAAGTGAGGTTGCCGGCGGAGGGCCCGGCCAGCCTTCGAGCCAACTGGATGGTAGTTAATATTGAGCCCAGTAAACACACCGGTTATGCCGTGCAGTGGTTCGCAATGGCGGTAATGTTGCTAATTATTCTGGTCATCGTCAACAGTAATATAGTCAATTTTGTTAAACAGTATTCTGGAAAAAACTGAGGATCTCTACCTTGTCAAACAATAGTAATCGCAACGTTCTTATAGGCATAGTCGGTATACCGATACTGGTTATTGTGCTGTCTTCTGTGCTCTATTTTCTCGTCAACAGTAAATCGGTAGATTTAGGTACCGTTAATAACGGCACGCTAGTGCAGCCGCCGCTGGCACTGGCGGAGCAGTCTATCTTCAAGCTGTCGGGTGAGCGCTTTGATTACAGTAAGCCAGAACCCAAGTGGGCCTTCGTGGTATTTGCTGGCGAGCAGTGCGATGAGGAGTGCGCGCCGATGTTATATACCGCTCGCCAGAGCATTACCGCACTCGGCAAAAGAATGGGTCGGGTGCGATTAATTTATGTAACCACCACAGCGACGATCAGTGAGCAACTGCAAACACAGTTCGACACTGAGTATCGCGGTATGGATGTTGTCGTCATGGACAGTGCTGCGCTGGTAGCATTTTTTGCAGACTCTGACATCGATCCGTTGAATGGTAAGCAGTTTTTTGTGGCCGACCCCCGTGGGTGGTTAATGATGCAATATCAGGTTGAGCAGAGCGACCAAGACTCACTCAATGTTTTAGGGAAAGCGGTGGTTAGAGATATGAAACGTCTGATAAAATAGCACCCGTTAGATCGTGGTTCGCCGAGCAGCCGCCGATAAATGTGGCGCTGCCTAAACCTTCGTCGCCCGCGGGCGAAATCGGGCTATGCTAAATAATAGCACCGCACCCATCGAGAGATTGTCAGCAATGGAACAACCACATAGCCTGAACAGCACCGCCAGCTGGAAAGACTTTTACGAGCTCACCAAGCCCCGTGTGGTCTATCTAATGTTGCTGACCTCTTTGGTCGGTATGCTGATGGCTGTGCCCGGTGGCCTGCCCTGGGAAATTTTGGTGTTTGGCAACCTCGGTATCGGCCTGTGTTCGGCCTGCGGTGCGGTGCTCAACCACTTGGCGGACCAGCGTATCGACTTGATTATGGCGCGAACCCACAACCGTCCGATCGCCCAGGGCCGGGTAAGTTCGCGAGCCGGAGAAATATTTGCAGTCTCGCTGGGAGTGATCGGACTGGCCATGCTGCTTATCATGGTCAATCAACTGACCGCATGGTTAACCCTATTTTCGATGATTGGTTACGCCGGTATCTACACGCTGTGGCTAAAGCGCGCGACACCGCAAAATATTGTTATTGGTGGACTGCCCGGTGCGGCGCCACCGCTGTTGGGTTGGACCGCCGTCACTAACGACATCCACGGTCACGCGCTGCTGCTGGTACTGATTGTATTCGCTTGGACACCGCCCCACTTCTGGGCTCTGGCGATCCATCGCAAAGACGATTACGCCAAGGCCGGTATTCCGATGCTGCCGGTGACTCACGGTGTTAAATACACCGCCCTGCATATATTGCTGTATACCCTGATATTGTTTGCCGCCACATTGATGCCCTTCGCTACCGGCATGAGCGGGCCGCTGTATCTGATCAGCGCGATCGTGCTCGGCGCAGGTTTCCTGTACTGGGCTATAGCCATTATGCGCGGTGTACTGCATGCACCTTATGCAACCTTTAAATATTCGATCGTCTATTTAATGGCACTGTATATTCTGATGTTGTTAGACCACTATCTGTATCCGTTACAAAGCGCTACCCAGTTGGTGCTGCAATGAGTGGCGGCCCCGCTGGCCAGTCGTCACTGAGTGCCGTGCAACGGCGTAAGGTGTTGCGTTCGGTATTGATCTTAATGGCGGTTATTGCGGTGTTTGTTGGTTTATTTGTCAACAAGCTAACCAGCCCGGTGTTATTGAGCAGTGACGAGTTAAAAAAGCAGGGTGCTTTCTTATTCGACAATCCTCGGTCTTTTAAAGATTTTTCACTGCTGGATTTCCACAATGAACCTTTTACCCCAGCCAATCTAGCTGGCAAGTGGTCGATGGTATTCTTTGGTTTTACTTACTGCCCCGATATCTGCCCTACCACTATGGCGCTGCTTAATCGGTTTTATCGACAGCAACAGACCGGACCCTTTGCCGCTGATTTGCAGGTGGTGATGGTTACAGTTGACCCGGCCCGGGATAGCCCTGAAGTATTGCTGCCCTATGTCAGCTTTTTTAACCCCGACTTTATCGGCGTAACCGGTGAGTTTCTAAACTTACACCGCTTTGCGACCCAGCTTAATATCCCTTTTTCGAAGGTGCCCGGCGGCGGCGAGAACTACCAAATGTCCCACAGTAGCAACGTGGCCATTATTAACCCGCAGGGTCATTATGTCGGGTTCTTTAGGGCACCGCTGGACTACAACAAGCTCATTCTTACCTATGAATCGATTCGTCGCTCTGAGGATTAACCGCTGTGATGGCGCGGCGAGACTGCACTAGCGTGAAAGCGATAGCATCAGTACGGTGCGGCCAGTACCGCCCACACTAACGCTGCGTCAGTAATTGCAGTATTGACGGCGAGTGAACACTCTTGCGGTTGGAAGTCGTTGGTTGTTGGGTGGCGGTACACAGTAGTTGCTTGATCAAACAGCGGACAAAAAAAAGCCCAACCCCCGTTAGAGGGTCGGGCTATCGCGGTGTTAGTAACCCGCTTCAAATTCCTTTGAGAATTTTGCTTCCAGCGCCTTATCTAGGCCAATATTAAGCAGCTCCATTTTCCTACTCTGCTCTCTTTCCATGCGCTCCGCCGGCGTAGTGTCGGTGGGAAAGTCGATCTGCTGCTCTGGGACGGTGTTAGCCATCGCCAGTGTTAATGTGGGAAGGCTCTTGCCGGTATCGGCGTTGGCGACTGTACCGTAAATGCCTAGGGCGACGGTTAAAGCGATGGCCAAGTATTTCATGTTACTGCTCCTGATTGTAGTGTTGTCTAGTGACAACTCGTTACCTTTATTCCTCAATTGGCACTTATGGTAAC
>JBLHLU010000068.1:0-15308 GCA_047623385.1 Paraglaciecola psychrophila | reverse complement strand
TTTGGGGCGGAGAAAATAATCGGGATCAAATTGGGCGCTGGCCTGCATAAATGTTGGGGGCGCAATAACTCCACCGGGTTCGGTGCCCTTGGCATGTTCGTTATCATGGTAAATCGGATTGTCATCGCCCACAGAGCGGGCAAACATCATAATGTGGCTGGCTTCAACCGGGAATTTTCCTACGGCCATAGCGTGCTCCTTATCTACGTTTTTATCGGACAGATGAGGCTATCAGAGCTGGCTTGGCATGTACAGACGTTGTCCGAGCGTCGGTAGTTTTTCTATCGAGCGCCGGTGTTTGATATGAGCTGAGGTGATGCGCTAGTGGCTGGGCCAATTGACTGAGGTGATTGCAGGGCGGTGTTCTTTTTATATAGAGTTATCGGGTCTTTTTTTGCGCCTTGACAAAATTTCTAACTACAGCGACCATAATAAGATGGTATTGGGTTTTATCTTAATGAATTGGAGAAAACAATGTCCGTAACAAAATACAGGTTAGTGACGCGTAGTGATTTTGACGGGCTTGTTTGTGCTGTTTTGTTCAAAGAATTAGACCTGATTGACGACATTAAATTTGTTCACCCGAAAGATATGCAAGACGGTAAAATCGATATCACCGGCAATGATATCAGCACTAACTTACCCTATGTAGCGGCTTGTCATATCTGCTTCGATCATCATACTAGTGAAGCTGCGCGCGCCGGAGACAGCGAGCGCGATAACCATATTATCGATGCCAACGCCCCCTCAGCTGCGCGGGTGGTTTATGACTATTATGGTGGTAAAGAAAAATTCCCGACTATTGGCGACGATATTATGGCGGCGGTGGACAAAGCCGATAGCGCCCAGTTTAGCCAAGACGAAATCTTGCACCCTAACGACTGGGTACTGCTTAATTATATTATGGACAGCCGCACTGGGCTGGGCCGGTTTCGCGAATTCCACATTTCTAACTACGAACTGATGATGCAGTTAATTGACTACTGCCGCGATCATACCATCGCCGAAATATTAGCACTGCCGGATGTGGTTGAGCGGGTGCAACTGTATCGGCAGCACCAGCAAAAATTTAGAAATCAGCTGCTGGACTGTTCGACAGTTCACGGTAACTTAGTGGTGCTTGACCTGCGGGAGCAGGAAATAATCTTTGCCGGTAACCGTTTTACGATTTACGCGCTGTATCCCCAATGCAATATTTCTATTCATGTGCTGTGGGGGCTAAAACAAAAAAATACGGTATTTGCCCTAGGTAAATCGATTATCGATAGAGGCTCCAGCACCAATATTGGCGATTTATGCATCAGTCATGGCGGCGGTGGCCACGCAGCTGCGGGCACCTGCCAAGTCGACAACGCCAACGCCATTAGCACCCAGGCCGAGCTGATTGCCAAGATTACCGCCGACGGTTAGCGCTAACGCCATTGAGCGTGCTGGCAGCTGATTGTAGTCCATCAGTGCTAAAGACATTCTGGCCTACTGCGACACAATACCCGCGCCGTGGCATATCGAAGGCCGTGTTAAAAGTTTATGTTAAGGGGCTGTATTAAGGGGCTGTATTAAGGGACTGTGTTGAGGGACTGTGTTGAGGGACTGCGGTAAGGGGCTGTGTTAAAGGTCTATCTCCAAGGTTTATATTCAAGGACTGTATTCAAAAACGATGTTCAAGATCTACGTTCAAGATCTACGTTGAAGCTATTTGTTAGAGGCTGGCGTAGAAAGTTTAGCTCAACTATTGTGGGTAAAATAAGAAAAATACCGAGCAGAAGTAAAAGGCTGACCACAGAGATTATCGGGTCAGCCCTTTGACGTTATAGCATGCTCACCCGCGCACAACAGGGCCGCGCTGGCTTATGTTAGTCAGTATCCTTAGCTCGAGGCCATGGCCGATGCAGCACCGGCAGTGACCGAGTAAACCTCTACAAAGCCGACGCAGGGCTTTAGCTTACAGAGCGAGAGCAAACTAATGTCAATGCGTTGCGCTAACTCATCTGACGCTAAAGCTAACTAACAGGCTACAGCAACTCTTCAACTGCCTGCTTTGCCAGCGGAATAACCAGTTCACCCATTTGCAGCGCTTTCTCACTGGAGGCATTGCCTTCTATACCGCGTTTTTTTACTCCCTGTAATATTGCGGCAAGGCGATAAAAGCTAAAGGCCAGATAAAAAGGCCAGTTGTCGATGTTGGCAATACCCATACGCTGACAGTACTCGGCGACATAGGCCTTTTCGCTGGGAATGCCTAGCGCTTCCCGGTCAATGGCAGCCAAACTCGGCATAACCGGATTGTTACCCATGCGCAGTTGCATGCACTGGTAGGCTAAGTCGGCAAAGGGGTGGCCCAGGGTTGATAGCTCCCAGTCGACCAGTGCCAGTACCTTGGGTTGCTGATGGTGGAACATCATATTGTCGAGGCGAAAATCACCGTGCACCAAGGTAATACGGCCATCGTCGGCGGGCATATTCTGTGCCAGCCAGTGCTGCAGTGTGGCCATTTCGGGAATGTCCTCAGTGGCTGAGGCTTGGTACTGTCTATCCCAGCGATCGAGTTGGCGTTGGTAGTAATTGCCGGGGCGACCAAAGTCGGTCAGCCCTACAGCGTCGACGTCGACGCTGTGCAGCGCGGCTAACACTCGGTTCATTTCGCTATAAATAATACCGCGCTCGGCGCTGGGCAATTCGGACAGGGCCGGGTCCCAATAGACCTGGCCATCGATATATTCCATAACATAAAACATACTGCCCATAACACTGTCGTCAGCGCATAGGTGGTAGGTGCCGGCTACCGGTACTCTACTATCGGCCAGTGCCGAAATTACCCGGTATTCGCGATCTACGGCGTGGGCAGATTTAACTAACTCGCCGGGTGGTTTGCAGCGCAGCACATAGCGCCCAGATTGCGCGCTGACCTTATAGGTAGGATTGGACTGGCCGCCGGGAAATTTTTCAGCCTTCAACGGACCACTAAATCCGTCAATATGCTGTTCCAAGTAGCGGGCTAGTTTTTCTTGATCAAAATCCATGGTTAAGCTCCAAAGCGATCGATTATTTGTTTGCCCAGAGCCATTTGATGCACCTGATCTGGACCGTCAGCTTGGCGACACCAGCGTGCGTAATTAAACGCCTCGGCCATGGGGAAGTCTTCAGTGAGTCCACCGGCGCCGTGCATTTGCATGCAGCGGTCAATGATGGTCTGTACCATCAGGGGAATAGTGGTTTTAGTGGCGGCAATCATGTCTTTCGAGGCCTGAGCGCCGACATCGTCCATTTGGCTACAGGTTTTTAAAATCAACAGCCGGCCCATTTCAATCTCGGAAAAGCACTTAGAAATCTCTTCGCGTATCGACTGATGTTTACTCAGCGGTTTGCCAAAGGTACTGCGGGTGCTGACACGCTTACAGGCCAGTTCTAGTGAGCGCTGAGCACAGCCCATCAGTCGCATGCAATGGTGCATACGACCCGGTCCCAAACGCCCCTGAGCAATTTCGAAGCCGCGGCCGGCGCCTAGTAAAACATTAGCTAACGGTACGCGCACATTGTCGAATACGATTTCGGCATGGCCCAGCGGTGCATCGTCGTAACCCAGGGTACTCAGTGGACGGATAATTTTAATACCGGCGGTGTCTTTGGGCACCAGTATCTGGCTCTGCTGTAAATGACGGTTGGGGTTGTCGGCATCAGACTTGCCCATCACGATAAATATCTTAGTGCGCTCATTCATAGCGCCAGTAATAAACCACTTGCGGCCATTGAGTACCCATTCGTCGCCTTGCTGGCTAATATCCAGCTCGATATTAGTGGCATCGCTGGAGGCTACCTGTGGTTCGGTCATCGCGTAGGAAGAGCGAATATCGCCGTTTAACAACGGTGTTAGCCACTGGCGTTGCTGCTCAGCGGTGGCGTAGTTCATAAACACTTCCATATTGCCGGTGTCCGGGGCGTTGCAATTAAACACCTCGGGGCACCACAGTACCCGGCCCATCATTTCGGCTATCGGCGCGTAGTCAAAATTACTCAAACCGCCGTGATCAGAATAGTCAGCGTGCGTCTCGGGAATAAATAAGTTCCACAGACCTGCCGCTTTGGCCTTAGCTTTTAGCTCGTCCATAATTGGCACCAGTGCAAAGCGGTTTTCGGCGCTGTGCAATTGCTCGGCATAAACCGCTTCGTTGGGATAAATATGGCTATCCATAAAGGCGCTGAGACGGTGCTGTAATTCGACCGACTTACTGCTGAATTGGTACATTGTGAGCTCCTGCTGACACAGTTTTGTAGTGAGGGGAGATTAAAGGGTTCCCCAAGTATATTCTAAGTGTATCTTGCAGCGGCGGTCTGACTCAAGTCCCTTTCCCGCCAACTATCGAGCTATGTCGCGTAGAATGCAGTGTCGTTGTTGCGGTTATCCCAGCGCCAAGCGCTACTGAACACCTGTAAACAGTTGGCTAGTGGCTCATCAACGTTAGTCTCAATAAAGGGTAAAATAATGTGCATGGCAATGGCTTAGCGGGAAAAAAACCTCAGCGCAGCCCGGGTGAAATTGACATTCAGGGCCCTGCCGAGGGCTCTCGCAGATGCGACCCCCAGTTAATCAAGAAAGAGCAGTGGCGCATTACCGCGATGACTGAGCAAATTATGCGCTTTTATATCACCGGCACCAGCATGCGCGATATCGTTGACGCTTTCACCGCACCCGGTGGCTTAAAAATAGCGGCGGGCCCGGTTCCGCAGGTCGTCAATAGTGTTTTGGAACAGCTTGTGGAGTGACAAAACAGGCCACTTGATACGGTTTATACCATCGTTTAGGTGGCCTGTACTGTGGCAAAATCCGCCAGCGCAAGTGGCTAACCGACAAAGTAATCTATCGGTTTGGCGGTATCAACGTCGAGGAGAGTAGGGCGCTACTAGTTATATGGGTGTCAGAAAATGCAGCCGCAAAGTGCTGGTTATTTGTAGTGAGCGAGCTAAAAAATGCGGTGTACAGCTTATGCTTATTGCTTGTGTAGACGCGTGTAAAGGCTTTGCTGATACTATTAATGCGGTATACCTCGATGCATCGTGTATCGTGTATCGTACATTGTTCATGGGGTATGCAATTCGTTGAAATTCTCCGGTGGAAAGACTACAGAGAACTCACCTCGAATTTGAAGGCTATTTGCAGGGCTATTACCGACACCGAAGTGCTGTTAGAGCTGGCTGGATTGCAGATAAATGGGGTGATAATGCCGACCGGTTCTGGTGGCGATCATACGAAAAACTGGCGGTGTCGAAGCCTACTTTTGCTACAAAAATAAGTTACCTTTGCCGTTCTTTTTGATGGCCTGCTGCGCTGTACCTATTGCCTATGTTTTTTCTTTTATTTTGAAAACGCGTTAGCAGTTGCCGCAGAACAGCTCAACTTATGAGGCAATCAGTTGAGCTGTTCAAAAGCGTTGTGCAAATTATACTGGTAGCGAGATATGACCCGGCAAACTTTTTATTGAGGGTTCTCTAATCGTTAAAACCCATAAAGACAGTGGCTTCATCCACTGATTTGCGCACAGAAACCACAGTATTTGCCTGAAACTCTTCGTCGGGCCAACCCAGTGCAACGGCTTTCATAATAACTTGGCCTTCATCAATACCGGCATGTTCGCGTACAACCGGTGATTGCATAATGCCTTGGCTATTGATAACGGCGCCAAGCCCTCGAGACCAAGCGGCATTGACCAGTGCCGTTGTTACTGCACCACAATCAAAGGCGGTGTCATCGCTGTCTGCCAGCTCTCGGTCATACGTTACAATGACACAAACTGGCGCGTCGAACTGACGAAAGCCCCGTAATACCCACTCTTGCCGCGCGTCTTTATCTTCTCTGGCAATGCCCATAGCTGAGAACAATTGCTTGGCTACGCCGACCTGCCGGTCCCGATGCTGTCCAGCAAATGCTTGACCGATTCGAAATTCACGGGAATGCGGCACCCCGGCAAGGTTCCGCTCGGTATTTCCAGCACGAATAAGGTCTAAGGGCTCGCCAGATATAACATAGAAATTCCAAGGCTGCGTATTCATCGACGATGGTGCGCGCATCGCTAATTCAAGAACCTCCTTTATCAACGCTTTGGGCACAGGTTCGGGTTTATACCCGCGGATACTGCGGCGGCCAAGAATTACATCATCAAACAGCATTGTCATATTTCATTATCTCCAGTCTAGCGGTCTGAGATCAGACCTCAGATTACATATATTGTTTAGGCGGTTGAAGTTGTGGCGGGAGCTTATATGACAGTGAGTCGAGCCGTCCAGTAGTTTTAAATCATTCTGGAATGAGATAATAACAGGGCGGCCGAAAAAAGTTTAAACCTGCACGTTGAGATAGTTGATCTATCCGCCATAATTGTGTGGTCAGTATACTGTGCTGCTTACAGCTCAACGACCCAGATTATTTTACAGATGTTGCAGGCATTACAACCGATATTTTGTGCCAACAAGAGGCATTAGCCGTTGATTTGCTATGTAGTGTTATTACTTCAAGGTTTATCGCTTACTGGCGTCACCATCGAGACTATTGGCTCGGGCCAGAGATGAGTGGCTTGCGTCTGAGATGGTCGGCTGGGTCCGAGATAGCAGGCTGGCTCCGAGATAGTGAATGCATCCGAGCTAACGAGTGGGTTTTTCTCGGACATGTTGTATCCATGCAACGCCTCAAGTGAAGCGGTGGGGGAGGAATAGCTCACTCTAGAACACGTTTAAGACCTATCACGCGCCAGTGGCCTGGCGCCAAGACCCGCCATATATCACAGCGGTATACGGGTACCTGAAGCGTTGTGGGCAACCGGATTCTGTTGAACGCCTGGGAATATCTCACGAAACAAATTTAGCATGTTCATGGTAGCGCGACGATCGGTAGATTCATGTAGCTTACCCGGAGGTCCGAGCGAGGCGGGCAAAGCAAAACCGTGCGGCGTATTAGCATAGTGGTGAAAAACCCAATCGACTCCTGCGCCCTCCATTTCCTGAAAAAATCGCTGCTTACTGTCATCTGGCACCAGCGGGTCCTGCGCACCATTTTCGATTATTACAACCGTTTGAGTATTGTAGTGATTCTCGCAGGGTTTTAAGGGTGGGCGTTCGGCATTAAACTTCGATGGGTTAGGGTCTTCACCGGTTTGTAGTAAGCCATGAAGAGAAATCACCCCGCCCAGATTCAGTCCGCCACGCACAGCTTCTAACACTGCCACTCCGCCAAAACAATAACCCATAGCGGCGGGGGCATAATTGGCGTCAACAAATTCATGGCTAAGGCCCTGCTGTAACCAGCTTGCTAGTAAAGCGCGAAAGCGTTCATGATCATGATCCAATGCAACCATACCTTCAAAACACTTCTGCTGAAAGCCGGCAATTTGATCTTCGTGCTCGGGCCAAAGCCGCTCGTCGGCTGGTACGGTATCGCCGTAGAGATCAATCGCTAAACCCACATAACCAAGCCTTGCAATATACTCTGCGACATCAACATCAAAAAATTTCAGTCCCTGATAATTGTGAATAATAAGCACCAGAGGTTTCGGCCCTGCTACTTCGGCGGGCGCAACAAGATGTCCTAGGTAATCATGACCCCGAAAATTAAAGCCAATATCTGCCCGACGTAGCTCTGGAGCCTGTGGCCAAAATGCTGTGGAGGTACTCATTATGTTATTCCTCACTCTATTTTAAATGTTTGCTAATAGGCGGGTAAATATAATCTAAAGTGAGGGTATTTAACACATAGATATCAATACACCTGATTGCCGGTTTGATCGAGTTTGATCGAGTTTGATCGAGTTTGATCGGGTTTGAAAGGCGAGAAATCAGCGGCTTGAAAAGTAAGGGAGTCACCCTTTGAGAATGTCCCGAGCTATTAGTCAAACTGGTAGTCGAACTGTTAGTCAAGCTGTTAGTCGACCAGTAATGAAAGTGTGTGGGATAAATAAAATGAGTGAGCCCGCAGGGATTACCGTGGCAACTTCGAGCAACTTTTCGGGTAATATCTCGAGGCTATCATCCTCGTTAAAACGCAATGTAATCCAGCCTTGTGTGATCAGTTCATTGCTACGAGTAAATAATGCGATTGGCCGCATATGATTCCCATAGCGGCTTTTCATCGTATTATTCTTACCCTTTTCATCAACGGTGTAGTGAATTCAAATTGCGAGCGATATAGACCGATTCCGCAACAATACTCGTCAATGAGCGTGATAATGATAAAGATGAATCCACTGGCATCTATTTTGCGCATAACCCTTAATAGTGCCGGTGTTGCGGCCTAAAATATTGGGTAGAGCGTGCGGCAGTTGCGCCTTATACTCGAGGCGATTGTTGTTACTGCGATCAAAAGTAGCAACAACATGTAGGATATTTCTGCAGCCGTTACTGCTCTTCATCAACAATAACCTTAGAGACCGGCATTGACGATAGGCATGGTCGAGCTGCTATGAAGCCAAGCCTCAGGTCAACAAGCGCAATAGAGATACTGACGACAGCAAAGTCTTCAATGAAGTAACCGGCTGGTGCAAGGAGGATTGGAATCTGTCGGCCTGGGCTAAGGACATAAGTTAAGAACTTGAACTAAGAATCTAAACTAAGAATCTAAACTAAGAATCTAAGCTAAGAACCTGAGCGATAACGACTATGCCACTGTGATTAATAATACGCAGACACTCAGCGGCAATGCCGCCTAGGTGCTCGCAGTGCCGATGAACCATGGTTACCACTTTCGCTATGTGTCTGGTCGGCTGTTACAGACGCCACAGAGCCCGTTCACCCTAGGCCTTTGAGTCATCAGCGGTTTAAGTTAGGCGAAACCGTACCAGCAGCTAATGATGGCGGTTTTCGATAAGTAGACGTAGGAACGAGCAAAATGACATGGTTGGCTAAGTTAAATAAACCTTGCCTGCACTTTCTTGTGCTGGGGTTGGTTTTTTATCAGCTTCAGCTGGCGATGTTTGCCGAGCCCAAATCGGTGATCGGGCCATTGGCAGAGGCGCGGCTGGAGGCTTTACAGCAGCAGTGGCTTAGTCGTGCTGGCCAACTACCCTCGGCGAAACAAACAATAAGAATGATAGCGGATGAATTGGATCGCGATGTATTGTTTCAGCGCGCCCTAGAGTTAGGTCTCCATCTGCACGATAACGTTGTCTATCAGCAACTGCTTCGGGACATGCGTTTTCTTAATATGGCGGAGGGTAAAACTAACGCCGAGTTGTTTGAGCAAGCACTGGACATGCGCCTGCACCTGAACGATGAGGCAATCAAGCGGCGGCTGATTAAGCTAATGCAGCAGCGCTTAATGCTGGCTGTGCCACTAGTCATGCCCACTAAGGCACAAATTTTAGCGGAGTTTTCTGCGCGTAAAGACTTATTACGCCTGCCGCCACGCTATTCAATCGAACACATATTTTTTAGTCGTGACCGCGAGACTAAGTCGGTTATCGCTGCGATTCAACAACAGCGCCTCGATGCCAAAACAGCCAGACACCTGAGTTCGCCCTTTATGTCAGGTTATGAATTCAAGCGTCAGACACCCAGTGAGCTGGCCAAATACTTTGGCGCGCAATTTGTGTTAACGCTGGAAAAATCTGAAATCGGGGGAGGGCAATGGGATGGGCCGATAGCTTCCACTTACGGCTTGCATTACGTATGGGTTACAGCGCTAGAGCCCGCCCGGGATGCGCAACTCGAAGAGGTTGAACGGCAATTGCGCCGGGACTTGGAATCCAGAGCCCGCTCGCAAGCCTTGCAAAGTGCCACTGCCTCGCTGCGTGCCGATTACACGGTGAGATTATGACACGGTGCTTACCTATTATTGCGGTGCTGGTCATGATGCTGCTATTGGCGCATGCCGCCCATGCCCATCTTTTTGCCCCCTCGTTGTTGAAGGTGGTGGAAACCCAGCAACACCATTACAACGTGGTTTGGAAAACGCCGGCGAAGGTCTCGACCAATAGCCCTTTGCGGCCTAGCTGGCCAGACAGTTGTGCGGCAGTGCCCGCGGTGAATTCGCCGCAAATGGAGGGCACGGCAATTGTATCGAGCTGGCAGTTACTGTGTGACCTGCCCGGTCAGCAAGGTTTGGTGGGCCAAGTGTTGGGGGTTACCGGGCTGGGGGTTAATCAAGTGTCGGCTATGGTTATGCTCACCCTGCGCGATGGCCGTAATTACCAACAGCTATTAACAGCACAAAGCGCTGAGTTTAGGGTGCCGGTTGAACCTCCCCAGAGACAGGTAATGACCGAGTACGCGGTACTCGGAGCAGAGCACATCTGGGGTGGTATTGATCACCTGCTGTTGGTCCTCGGTTTGCTGCTACTGGTAGGGACTGGCTCACGATTAATTTGGACCATTACCGCGTTTACAGTGGGCCATAGTATTACCCTGTCATTGGTGACACTCGGTTTTTTAAGCTATCCGGTGTTATTGGTGGAATTCACTATTGCCCTGAGTGTTTTTATGTTGGCGTTAGCGTTGGCCCGCAGTGGCAGCAGTCACAAGAGTGACACCAATGACAACAACGACACCAACGACACCAATGACACCAATGACAACAACGACACCAATGACAACACTGGCTACAACAACACCAATGACAAGAATGACAACAGTGGATTAATCCAACGTTATCCTTGGTGGTTGGCCGGTGGTTTTGGACTACTGCACGGTATGGGTTTCGCCGGCGCATTGGCGGCGGTCGGTCTGCCCCAAAGCAGTGTGCTACTAGCGCTGCTGTCTTTTAATATAGGTATCGAACTGGGGCAAATTGCCTTTGTCTTGTTGTTATTGAGCGCTTGGTGGCTGCTCAAACGCTGGCTCAAGCGCTGGCAACACCGTCTATTGCCGGTCTCGGTTTATGCGCTCGGCGGGCTATCGGCGATGTGGTGTATTGAGCGTGGCTTGGTGCTGCTGCGTTAAGTCGATTGAAAATGGCGCAGTCAAATCACGCGCGAAGGCTATTTTTAAAAGGTATGTCTAAAAGATATGTCTAAAAGTATGTTTAAAAACGGTGTATGAAAACCATTTACGAAAACCATGTACGAAAGCTGTATACGCAAACCCTGTACGAAAGCTAAGTGTGAAATCAATGCGCTGGTGATTTGAATTGATAATCCTGCTTGGCAGGAAAAAAGAGAACACATTATGTTGAAGAAAGTGGGTTTAGGCATTTTGGTATTGCTGCTGCTGGCAGTCGGCTTTATTTGGGTTAAATGGTTACTGCCGATACAGCTAGCGGGCGACAAATTCGGGCCGGATACAGCGGCGCGAGATTATGCTTTGCAAGACGATAGCAAGTTAAGTTTGCCGAAACCACAAGAGGCTATCTATCAGCCAGCCCCCAATCCTGACATGAACCTGTACTGGGGTGAGTTGCATTTGCATACCTCCGAAAGCTTCGATGCCACCTTGTTCGGTAATACCTTCGGTATTGAAGATGCCTACCGCTTTGCCGGAGGGCAGCCGCTAACCAGCGCCGGAGGCGAGATCATGCAGCTAACCCGGCCACTGGATTTTGTGGCGATCACTGACCACGCCGAAGGTTTTGGCACTAGCACGCACTGTAATAACCCAAACCTGTCATTCGGCGAGCGCGCGGCCTGTTGGCTCACCTCTCGACCTAACCCAGCTATTTTTCAAGTCTTCGCAAAAAATGCCCGTGGCACCAGCGTTCCCGGTGATCCCACAAAAGCGGCGGGAGTCTACCAGCAGACCAGCCGCCAGCCTCTTAAACCGGGCACTTTTCCCACCTGTAAATGGGGCGACGGTACAGCGCAGCGGTGTTATGACAACACGCTTACCGACTGGGCCCGTTATGTCAGCCTTGCCGACAAATTTTATCAACCGGGCAAACTAACCACTTTGATTGGGTACGAGTTTTCACCGGGAATGCCCGATCAGGGTAAACATCACCGCAATGTTATTTTCCGTTCCAATACTGTTCCTGAACGGGCTATTTCAAGCCTCGATGTAGCTAATACCATTGAGCTTTGGAAGGGACTTGAAGCGACCTGTGATGAAGATTGTGACTTTATTACCATGCCGCACAACCCCAATAAGGCATGGGGTCTTACCTATTCGCGTTTCACTTGGGACGGTCAGCGGTATGGCGAGGCCGACTGGCGTCTGCGTCAACGGCGCGAACCGCTGGCAGAAATATTTCAGGTCAAGGGCGCGCAAGAATGTGCACTTGGGGTTGGCGCTACCGATGAAGAATGCGCCTTCGAACAAGTGTTTGACCCCTGCCAGCCCGGAGAAACGACAGGCTGTGCTTTTCAAACGGGTTTTGTCCGCCAAGGGCTAAAGGTCGGGCTGGAGCTAGATCGAGAGCTCGGCTTCAATCCGCTACAGGTCGGATTTATCGGCGCTACCGACAGCCATAATTCCAATCCCGGTGATGTTGAAGAGTGGGACTTTCCCGGCGCGGTGGCAGCGGTTACGTCCTCAGCGGCTCGGCGCTTGACCGATGATAACAACGGCCCAGCGTATAAATCGCGGCTTAAATTTCACAGCTCCGGGGGCTTAGCCGCAGTCTGGGCCCCTGAAAACAACCGTGCAGCGATTTTTGATGCGCTGGCCCGCCGTGAAACTTACGCCACATCCGGGCCGCGCTTAGCGGTACGCTTTTACGCAGCTTGGGGTATTGATGATGCCATTATGCAAGACCATAGCCCGTTCCAGTCGTTAATGGCCACGGGTGTACCTATGGGCGGCGTACTGCATGTACCCGCCGATCCAACCGCGGCGCAGCAAAATTCTCCGGGCTTTTTGGTCTGGGCTACCCGCGACCCGATCGATGCACCTTTACAGCGGGTGCAAATGATCAAAGGTTGGATTGATGCTGCGGGTCAAACCCAGGAAAAGGTCGTTGATATCGCCTGTGCCGATGGCTTAGCAGTTGATGCCGTAACAGGGCGCTGCCCGGATAACGGTGCGACGGTTGATCTTGCTAGTTGCAACTTCAGCGATGGTTCCGGCGCCGATGAGCTGAAAACTCTATGGCACGACCCTGACTATGACCCAGCTCAGGGTGCTTTTTATTATGCCCGCGTGTTGATGAATCCGACCTGCCGCTGGTCTAGTTATGACGCCATTCGTTTGGGGCGGGAGCCTGATCCCCGGGTTCCGTCGACCATCCGCGAGCGGGCATGGACCAGCCCAATCTGGATAGACCCGGCGGGTTAATGTCGCTAATGATTTCAACTGTACAGACTAATTTAAACAAGGTACAAATTATGATTTTTCACATAGCACTAATGTCTGTAGCAGCCACTGTAACGTTAACCTTGGCTGCTTGTTCAGACGACTCACAGCAGTCGCTAAAACGTGAGCAGGCACAAAAGGTCTACCGCACCACTAACACCTTGATTCCTGCTGACGATGGCATCATCACCTTTGCAGTGCCGCCGAGGGCCGATCAAAGCCGGCCGCTTCCCAACCTCGATCGCAATGCCTACTTCGGCGACTTGCACGTGCACACGACACTGTCTTTTGATGCCTCCGCTTTTGGTACCACCGCCTCTCCAGCCGATGCCTACCGCTACGCCCAAGGTGAGGCGATCAAACACCCCGGCGGCTTTGAAGTACAGATGGTACAACCGCTGGATTTTTATGCGGTTACCGACCATGGCGTTTTTCTGGGTCTGATCAATCAAGCCGCTGATACCCGTACGTCAATTTCACAATACGATTTTGCCAAGCCCTATCACAATATTAATGAGTCGGTTGACGGCGGCCTGCTGGATTTATCAAAAAGAAGTAAAGTGTTTTACGGCTTTATTAGCAGTGTGGTGGCTAGCCTGCTCGACGGTACTATTAGTCATTCGGTGGTCAACGGCGCCAGCAATGCCGCTTGGATACAAACCGTTGAAGCGGCCGACGAAGCCTACAACCCCGGAACGTTCACCACCTTTGCAGGGTATGAATTCACCTCCTCAACCGCCCAGCGTGAAGCGCTGCATCGCAACGTTATTTTTCGTGGCACCGAGCGCCTTCCCAGGGTGCCGTTCTCGCGCTTCAATAGTATTAACCCCGAAGGCCTCTGGGACTGGATGGACGGGCTCAGGCAAAAAGGTATAGAAACACTGGCGATACCGCACAATAGCAACGGCTCTAACGGCGCCATGTTTATGTTTACTGATTGGGCCGGTAACACCATTGAGCAAGAATATGCCGAGCAACGTATGCGCAATGAACCGCTAGTAGAAATTACTCAGGTAAAAGGCACATCAGAGACCCACCCGTTATTGTCAAAAAATGACGAGTGGGCTAATTTTGAAATCTTTCCGCTACGCACCTCTACTCGATTGCTCAGTGACCCAGCGGGCAGTTATGTGCGCAATGCCTGGCTGCGCGGATTGTCTTTGGCGGACAAAGAGGCTGATCGGCAAGCGGATAGCTCGGCTGATGCTACTGCGGCTAACCCCTACAAATTCGGCGTTATCGGTTCTAGCGACACCCATACCGGGGCTGCCTCACTGCAAGAGGATAACTACTTTGGAAAAATTGGCTCCTTTGACAGCACCGCCGAAAAACGTGGTTCGGTACCGGCGAGTTTTCTTTACGGCTCGCTGGTCAAACTAACCGCACCAGCAATGGTGGAGGAGGTAGACGATCAAGCCTACCTTGATTTTTCCGGCTACAAGTATTGGGGCGCTTCTGGTATTGCCGGGGTGTGGGCAGAGGAAAATACCCGCGAGGCTATTTATGACGCACTGCGCCGCAAGGAAACATTTGCCACCAGCGGCACGCGCATAAAAGTTCGATTTTTTGCCAGTTACGAGCTTGCTGATGCACAGTTAAACAACCCAGACTTAGTTAAAAATGCCTACCTGAACGGTGCCACTATGGGGGGTACGCTACCAGAAAATGCCGACAGCCAACCCACGTTTTTGGCCTGGGCTGTTGCCGACCCCAATACCGCGCCGTTGCAGCGCCTGCAAATCATTAAAGGCTGGCTTGAAAACGGTGAACACCAAGAGCAAGTGTATGACGTTGCCTGCTCAGATGGCCTGAGCGTAGACCCACAAAGCTACCGCTGCCCAGACAACGGCGCAGGCGTCGATCTTACTGACTGCTCGACCACCGCCAATGTTGGTGCAGGCGAGCTTAAAACGCTGTGGCAAGACCCCAGCTTCACTCCCGGGCAAGAGGCATTTTATTATGTAAGAGTGCTCGAAAACCCAGTTTGTCGTTGGTCAACTTGGGATGCTCTTCGCGCCGGCGAAGCGCCTCGTTCCGATTTATCTAGCACCATTCAAGAGCGCGCATGGTCATCGCCCATTTGGTATAGCGCCACCACTGAAAGTAAC
>JBLHLU010000067.1:0-15349 GCA_047623385.1 Paraglaciecola psychrophila | reverse complement strand
AGCGGCTCTGTCGGCTAGCGAAAAACAACAGCTGGTGAGCCAGGCACAGGCCCTCAATGAGCGGCAATTGCAAAAAGACGACGAGTCTATCCTCCCCAGAGTAGGCTTGGAAGACGTGCCCACCGACATTCGTATCATTAACGGCCACAGCGCAGTCCAGGGCGCAATGCCCACCACCAGCTACACTCAGGGCACCAACGGTTTAGTTTACCAACAGCTATTTATTGAGCTGCCTGCGTTAACCGACGAACAAGCAGCACTGCTGCCTTATTACAGTAACTATCTGACTGAATTGGGTATTGGCGAACAGGACTATCTACAAACTCAGGCACGTCAGGCGGCTATCTGCGGCAGTATCGGTGCCTTCACCACCCTGCGCAGCGATATCGACAACGAACAAAAACTCAAGGCTTATCTTATTCTTTCGTCCAAGGCTCTAGCTCGCAACCAGCACCTACAGGCCGAGCTAATGCGGGAAACAATAGAAGACATTCGCTTTGACGAATACCCTCGTATGCGCGAGTTGATCGCGCAACAGCGGGCACGGCGCGAACAGTCGGTGACTAATAATGGCCACGGCCTAGCGATGAGCGCCGCCAGTAGTGGCATGAGCCCAATCGCTCAGTTTAGCCACCAAGTCAGCGGCCTAGCCGGCATCCAAGCCATCAAAGCCCTCGATGACAGCATCCAATCGGATACTGAGCTACACGCGCTGGGCGAACAATTACGGGAAATACACCGACTGGTGTTAGCCGCCTCGAAGCAGTATCTGATTGTCGCCGAAGCCGACCGCCTCAAGCAGTGCCAACAGAGCATCGCCGAGCTGTGGCCCAGTGTTGTCACATCAGTGGCGACTCATTTCGCGCTGCCAACGATTAGAGAGACAAAAAAGCAGCTGTGGGTGGCCAATACTCAGGTCAATTTTTGCGCCAAGGCCTATCCCACCGTTACTGCAGATCACGTCGATGCCCCAGCCCTTATTGTACTCGGAGGCTATCTGCGCAACGGCTTTTTGCACCGTGCGGTACGCGAACAAGGTGGCGCCTACGGTGGTGGTGCCAGTCAAGATTCCAGCATCGCCGCCTTTCGCTTCTACTCCTACCGGGACCCGCGATTGGTAGATACCTTGTCCGACTTCGACGCTTCTATCGACTGGCTGCTGACCACTCAACACGACGCCGAGCCCTTGGAACAAGCCATCTTGGGTGTTATCAGTTCGCTGGACAAACCGGGCTCGCCCGCTGGCGAGGCTAAACAAGCTTTTCACAACACCTTGTTTAAACGCACCGATGAACAGCGCAGAGCTTTTCGCCAATCGATTCTCGCGGTCACTCAAGAGGATTTGCTACGGGTAGCCAACAGCTATCTGAAACCGGAGTTGGCCAGCATCGCCATTGTCACCAGTAGCGCTCGTGTCGAACAGCTCAGCGAGTTTATCGAGCAGCAGCAATTACAGGTCTGTACACTGTAAGGGTTATATCCTTGTAGCTTGGGGAACTGACGGTGAGTGCTAGGACCGATAAAACGGTGCCCGCGCTCGCACCGGATCAAGTAGGCTAAGGTCGCCGGCGGGCACGGTATTACCGACCGGAGCCGGCGGGCGCAGCGCCAACCCTAAGGCTGTTAATACGCGGTCGTGTTGGTAATAATGCACTGCGGTAGCGGTGGCCAGCGCCGCCATAAAATCGGCACTAGCCGACCGCAGCTGTGCCACTAACTGCTGTTGATCCGCCGTTTCCAACTCGGTAAATGCGCGGGCAAATTGTTGCTGCGCGCAGCTGGTTAAATAATCCATATCTGCAAGAATAGCTGCAAGTACATCATCGCTGTCATTGGCTATGGCGCTGTCAATTTGCAACTCACTCGCAGCGGGCATTTTGCCGTCACTGCTAGCGGGAATAATCATCTGCAATAAAATCGCCAGCATCGCTGCGTGCTCAGTAGTTAACTGACGACCACTGTTAATCGTTTTTGTCTGTTCCATAATGTCGTTCTCAAATCGGTTCGCTGATAAACGGCAGATAAACTGACCCTGCCTCGCGCTAATAGTCTTTGTCTTTGTCTATGTTGCCTAGGCCTAACAGGCAGGTTGAGCAAGCAGCACTGCGGCGGCTACAGCACAATAATTTAGTCAAACAGTGTCGCCAAATTATTCTTGATTTGATCGGCTATATACAGCGCTAGTGCTTGTATGGTGCTGGTCGGATTAACCGCGCCGCTGGTCACCAAGATACTGCCGTCAACGATAAACAGATTTTTAACATCGTGACAGCGACCCCACTCATTGACCACCGAGGTCTTGGGATCGAGGCCCATGCGCGCAGTGCCCATAAGATGCCAGCCAGCGCCTCTAAAATGTTCCAGACTATTGATGTCCTGTGCTCCGGCGGCGGCCAGTACCTCGCGACTACGGGCATTGCCATGGCGCAACATATTGAGGCTATTGTCGGACAGCCGGTAGGTGATTTTTGGACAGGGTATGCCGTTGCTATCGAGCAGACTTGGGTCAAGTGTTACCCGATTGTCGGCCTGGGGTAAATCCTCGCAAATAACCCCCAAATGAACAATATGGCCAAAGCGCCGAGCAAAGGCCTGGTGGTGATCTTCGCCCCAGGGAATCAACCCCGCGCCCATACCATTGATGGCGGTAATCATCGGCCCTGCGCCGCGGGTAACTTGCAGAGTATAACCCCGCTTGAAATCGCGGCTGGCATCGGTCTCGTAAAATTCCTGACTCAACAGACACACTCCGCCAGGGCCGAGGTGCGAGTCGATATCCTGCTCAAAGACACCGCTGGTCGCACCCCAAGGATGGAACATCAAATTGCGCCCAACCATATCGCTGCTATTGGCCAATCCCTGTGGGAACCGCGCCGAGGCAGAATTTAACAACAGTCGTGGGGTACCAATACCGTTACAGGCAACCACAACCATCTCCGCGCGCTGCCGACATTCAACCCCCTCGGCATTAAAGTAGATAACGCCATCGGCCAGCCCATTTTCACCCAAGGTTATTTCTCGCACTCGGCAATCGGTGCGTAGCTCTACACCCCGGCGCAGCGCTTCCGGCCAGTAAGTAATATCAACACTGCCCTTGGCACCTTTGGCACAGCCGGTATGGCAGGGTCCGAGGTTGCCGCAGGCCTCACGGCCTTCATAGTCGCGACTGGCTATCGCGCCGTCGGAGGGCCACCAATGCCAGCCCAACTTGTTAAAACCGGCACCCATCACATCGCCCATTTTACCCAGCGGCAACGGTGGCATTGGCGGTTGTTTCGGCGGGCAGGCCGGATCGCCGGCCAAACCCGACACCCCCATCATACGGTCGTTCTCAGCAAAATACGGCTCCAGTTGCTGATAGTCGATCGGCCAATCCTCGGCCACCCCATCTAACGACTTTACTTTAAAATCTGAGGGGTGGAAGCGAGGGAAATGGGCCGAATAAAGAATGGTGCCACCACCAACGCCATTGAAATTCAGTACGTCGATAGCCGAGTCATCAATATTGATCGGGTAATCCGCTGCAGCGGCTCGCGTATTGGGATTATTACTGAATTCCTTTAATTGAGCGGCTTCCCAGTCGCGCCGAGTGCTGGGATAGTTGGAGGGGTTCATCCAAGACCCCTGTTCCAAACATAGGATTCGCATTTTAGTATCAACTAAGCTCCAAGCCACGGCTGCACCCGCAGCGCCGGCCCCGATAATTAACACATCGACTATATCTTCAGCCATTTCTAATACCTTTTGTTGGTAGTTGGACTTGCACTTTGATGACCTGCAGCAAAACCCCAGTCGCACAGTCAAACTCAAGACCAGTGGGTCTACAAATTTTGCGGATTGTATCGTTTCTTAACCGCTGTAGTACAGCATCGCGCTAATGAATCGATGATTTGAAACACCTTGCGTTTACCGCCATCCTTTGGAGACGAACAAATCTATAACTACTAATAAACGGGATTGTGATTAGTTGCATTACCCTGCCTCGCTAACGCTAAATACTAGCGACTGTACTCAGCAACTGTGGCCATCGACTATTAAGGGAAAGTACTTAGATTCCTTGTTGTTATGGCTAGGTCAATTCGAACTTTGCTCAATGCAGATAAATGCTTCGACCTAAATCTAAAGCTGTCTAGCTAGCTCATTGCACAGTGTTCGATAACTAACATCTTATAGCGGGTGTGGCAGGATTTTGACTGACTTGTTGTAACAATAGCTACTGATAAACTGCCGCATAGAGGCCGATAGAACCCCCATCGCTGCAGCCAATTCAACACCACCAGCAAGCCCAGCAACGCGCCACTTTGTCTGACCTGTGCTTTCTGATAGTCTGGTGATTAAACCGCGTTTGTATTGCAGTGAACGCAAGGTCAATTAGGAGTTGAGATCAGCCATGTTAAAAAGTATTCAGTTGGGGAAAAACAGTGGCCTTATGGTGTCACAACTGTGCCTAGGCACGATGAATTTTGGCAAGCCGGGGCAGGGCCATCAAGGTGACTGGACCATCGGCATCGATGGCGCTAAGGAGATTTTCAAAGCAGCGATGGACTTGGGCATCAATTATTTTGATTGTGCCGACGTCTATGGACTGGGGGCAACCGAAGAAGTGGTTGGTCAAGTATTATCGCAGCTACTGCCACGAGATGAGTACGTACTGACCACAAAAGTGGCCATGCCAATGAGTAACAGCCCCAATATGCGTGGCCTGTCCCGCAAACATATTATTGAAGGCGTGGACAAAAGCCTCAAGCGCCTGGGTCACGACTATATCGATCAGCTTATCATACACCGCCACCCTCAGGGCGTACCTGGCCACTGCGATGTGCCTATCGAAGAAACACTAGAGGCACTACACGACTTAGTCAAAGCCGGTAAGGTACATTACTTGGGTGGCTCTTCAATGTTTGCTTGGCAGTTTGCCGAGCTACAACTGACCGCCAAGATGAACGGCTGGACGCAATTTATTTCGATGCAAAATCATTACAATTTGATTTATCGGGAAGAAGAACGGGAGATGAATCCCTACTGTAAAGCTAGCGGTGTCGCATTGACACCTTGGTCACCGCTAGCCCGTGGGATACTGGCTGGCGCGTACAAAGGCAGCTTTGACCAAGGTTCCACGAGTCGCTCAACCGGACAGGATCGCAAGCGCACTGAGGGTTTATACCGCGGTGTAAATGACTTTTTAATTGCCGATCGTGTTTGTGAGGTAGCGGAGCGAATGGGTAAAACACCGGCACAAATTTCTCTGGCCTGGCTGCTCAGCAAAGACGAGGTGTACTCACCGGTTGTTGGTGTTAGCAAGGTAGCGCAATTGGATGATCTGGTCGGCGCCGCAGAAATAGAGCTTAGCAGTGAGGATATTGTCTATTTAGAGGAACTCTATCAGCCCTTGGAAAATCTGCTATCGATAGGATTTTCCTAGCGATTAGAGTTTACACATTACTACGGCTTAGGCAGCACGCAGCGACATTTGCCTGCTGCATTTTGGACTAATCCGGCTGGAGCACCGGGTATTGGCATCAATATTCTAGGTTTTTGATGTGCTCGTAGCTGAAACCGCGATAGAGATAAAAGCGCACCCGCTTAGCCCGCTCCTTATCGTCATTCGCTACACTATCTCGGTACTTGCGCTGTGCCAGCTCGGCTATCACCTCATCCCAATCGACCTGCGCCTCGGCAAACACCTCTGCCACCAACGACTCAGCCACTCCTCGGCTGATCATTTCGTTCCTGATACGCTGGGGCCCCTGGCCCTTATTGACCCGAGAGCGCAGAAAACTCTCAGCGTAGCGCTGATCACTCTGTAAATTCTCTCCCCGCAGTTGCTGTACCTGTTCGACAATAACGTCCAGATCCGCTTCTTGCAGCTGGGCCTTGTTGTATTCGTCAGCGGCACTGGTTTCTTCAGGGAATAAATCATCGTCGCCGGCGGAGCAGTCAGCATCGTCATCGTAATAAGATGCGTTGCTAAAGGTTTTTTTACTAGCGAACTGGTTTCCGGAGGATTTGTTACTAGAGCGTTTATTGCCAGAAAATTTATCAGAGGGCTTGGAATTGAAGGTTTTTTTACCGAAGGCATTGTTTGAAAAAGTATGACTATTACTGTCGCGATTGGCGATACTGTCTCGACGCTTTTTAAAACGTCGGCTCAGCTTTTCTACCATCTCCTGCACCGAGTGCTCTCGAAATGCCAGCAAGTCCATGCCGGCACGGCGTACATCAATCGGTTTCAGGGGCTCCATAAATAGCTAACCCCTTGTGTGACAACAGGGTTCAACTTATTCCGCTGCCTCAACGTCTTCAACAACCTTCAAACCAGGGCTCGGTTTTGCACCCAGTAGTTCCTCCCGAATTTTTTTCTCGATGGTATCGGCAATATCCATATTGTCGAGTAAAAACTTCGCCGCATTGGCCTTGCCCTGGCCAATCTTGTCACCATTGTAGGCGTACCAAGCACCGGCCTTGTCGATCAGCCCCTGCTTCACACCGAGATCAATAACCTCACCCATACGGTAAATGCCCTTGCCGTACAGAATTTGAAACTCAGCCTGCTTAAAGGGTGGCGATACCTTGTTCTTAACCACTTTCACTCGTGTTTCATTACCGACGATTTCATCACCGTCTTTCACTGCGCCGATTCGACGAATATCCAGACGTACCGAGGAGTAAAATTTAAGCGCGTTACCACCTGTAGTCGTTTCAGGGCTGCCAAACATCACTCCAATTTTCATCCGAATTTGGTTGATAAAGATAACTAGGCAGTTAGCATTTTTGATATTACCGGTCATTTTACGCATAGCCTGAGACATCATGCGTGCCGCCAGACCCATGTGCGAATCACCGATATCGCCATCGATTTCGGCTTTGGGTGTTAGTGCTGCAACAGAGTCGATAACAACTACGTCGACTGAGCCAGAACGCACCAGCATGTCGGTAATTTCAAGGGCTTGCTCACCGGTGTCCGGCTGGGATACCAACATGTTATCAATATCTACACCCAGTTTTTCCGCGTAGAGAGGATCCAGCGCATGCTCCGCATCGATAAAGGCGCAGGTTGCCCCAGCTTTTTGCGCCTCGGCGATCACACTCAGGGTTAATGTGGTCTTACCGGAGGACTCGGGTCCGTAGATCTCAACGATCCGACCCTTGGGCAGGCCGCCTATGCCCAGTGCAATATCCAGCCCCAGTGAACCAGTGGAGAAGGCGGGAATAGCTTCGCGGCCCTCATCACCCATTTTCATAATAGAACCCTTGCCGAATTGACGCTCAATCTGGGCTAGGGCTGCTTGTAGGGCTTTCTCTTTATTGGCGTCCATAATCATTCTCTCTATTGTTAATAAGGCTCAACAGGTTGCTGGGCACAGGCATGGCCAGCGCTAATAACTAAGGGGGTTATGACCCAAAGCATCGGTTGGCGCAGTCCCTGCGGTGGGTACCCAAGCTCAATAACTGCATGTGCTGCCCAATTGCAAAGTACTGTACACATAAACAGTATTTTAGACAAGTATTTTTTGCAGTGCAAGCGCCTAACTACAATCCAGCGAATAAAATCCTTATCCGGTCGCTGGGCACTATGCCAGCTTAGCTATTGGTATTGTCGTGATGCTGTATCCATGCCTTATCCATGCCTTATCCATGCCGTATTGATACCGTGCTGGTACCCCATAAGCCTCTAGCCGCCGAGCACAACCACCGGCGATGTTATACATTACGAACAACAACACTGCATTGCCGTGGTGACCATGCTCACCTTCGGTAGCAAGATGGTTTTAGAGTTACTGGGCTCAGGCTATTTGGCTCGGGCGTTACTGAATAGGCAGTGTTACAGCCCCGATGATGCACTGGCGGTTTATATTTTGATGAAGTAATCGGTCAGCAGCGCTTTGGCAAGGCTCTCCAAACGCCACTAAAAACTCCTTTAACATTCAATAATAAAACCCAATAATAAAACCCGATAACAAAACCCATGCTGAGTCTAAACCCGGCACCCGCAACGAAGTTGGCCAGCTTGTCCGTGCCAACGTGTCCGAGCCTACCTATCCGCGCCTACCTATTCACACCAAAGAAGCCTAGCCAACAGATATTAAAATACCTCCACCCTAATTGAGCTGCGCGCGGGCTCTGTGCTATGATCATTTTTGAATTAAATTCAACAACAAGCTGCTAGGGGAAATAGCCTTCGCTTCCCAGCCGCCATTAGTCGAGGTCTCAATGATAAAAGCACGTATTATCGCAGCAGTGGTATTGGCACTAGGCGCCACTATCGCAGTGGCCGCTGAGGGCTGTGGGCCGATTGCCTCAGTCGATGATTTCTACAGTAACGGCTGGGGCTTTACCCCCAGCAACGAACGCTTTCAGCGCCGAACCAGCATTGACCGCAGCAATGTCGAGACGCTGTCGCTAAAGTGGGCCTACCAACTGGAGGGCGGTATGAGCCCCCACTCTTACCCAGTGATCTCCAGCGACAGTGTTTTTATTGGCACTCAGTCCGGTGAGTTACAGGCCATAGACCGCTCCAAGGGTTGCCTGCGCTGGAGCTACGACGCCGCTAGCCAAATAAACACCGCCGTCACTCACGGTATTGTTGCCACCGTCACCGGTGAGCAAGCGCTATTGTTTTTTGGCACCTCTAATGGCCGCGCCCACGCGGTGGCCGCCGCCACCGGCAAACCGGTTTGGGTAACCGATGTTCGCGATCACTCGATGGGCATGTTAACCGGATCGCCGCTATACCATGATGGCCGAGTTTATGTACCGGTGTCGTCAATGGAATTAGTCTTTGCGGTACTGCCCTGGTACGGCTGTTGCACCTTCCGCGGCTCTCTGGTGGCGCTCGACGCAGCGAACGGTTCACCGCAATGGCGCACACATATGGTTGACGAGACACCGGCAGTCATGGGAACACATTACTTTTTTGTACAGCGCATGGGTCCCTCTGGCGCACCGGTGTGGTCCTCTCCGACCATTGATGCCGAGGCCGGTTTAATCTACGTGGGTACTGGCGAAAATTACTCGTCGCCGGCCACTGACAAAAGTGATGCCATCGTCGCCATGGACCTGGCTACCGGTAGTATTAAGTGGGCCCAGCAATACCTAGCCAATGACGCCTTTAACGTCGGCTGTGCCATTCCCGGACATCCCAACTGCCCGGAGGAAGATGGACCCGATTTAGACTTCGGCGCACCGCCAATTATCACTCGAACACCGCAGGGTCAGTCAATTATGTTGGCGGGACAAAAGTCTGGTGGTGTCTATGCGCTGAACCCCGACACCGGCGAGCGCATCTGGGAGCGTTTTTTTGGTCGCGGCGGGATACTCGGCGGCATCCACTGGGGCATGGCCGTTAACCCGAATAAAGGGCTGTTATTTGTACCCATTAGCGATATGCAACATTTGTACGCTATGTCGGAAGGTGAATCTGAACCCGGCTTGCATGCGCTGGATATGGCTACCGGTGAGGTTCGCTGGACTGCCGAGCAGGAGGATATATGTGTCGACCGAGAGTCTTGCCACCCCGGCCTGTCCGCCGCCATTGCTGCCACTGATGAACTGGTATTCGCCGGCGCTTTAGACGGTGTACTGCGTGCCTACGACGCCGACAGCGGCGCCATTGTTTGGCGCTTCGATACCATTAGAGATTATCAGACCCCAGACGGCGCTGGCGCCAGTGGCGGCACCCTTGATACCCATGGTCCAATGATCGCCGCTGATATGGTGTTTATTCAAAGCGGCTATGCCAAACAGCTACTACATGGGGGCAATGCCCTGCTCGCTTTTGAACTCAAGGAGCCAGCACCATGAATAATGACACTGAATTAGTCGGCCGCGGACGCCGCCTTAGCGCTGGCGTATGCGACATACTGGCGGTCACCGGGCTGGGGTTTTTGGCGATCTGGCCGCTGGGTTTGTTCGAACAAGAAAACGCTTATGAACCAAGTCAGTTGGCACTTCGACTGATACTACTGCTAGTGACCAGCTATCTTGTGCTGAACGTCTGGCTGCTGGCAAAACACGGACAGACCCTAGGCAAACGGTTGCTAGGCATTCGTATAGCCGCTAATACCGATGGTCAAAAACCGGTACTTTGGCGATTATTAGCGAGGGCCGTGTCAGTGTTTGTTATAACCGCTATTCCGCTGTGGGGGCTGTTGCTGCTAATCGTTGATTCGCTGTTTATCTTCGGCCCTCAACGTCGCTGTTTACACGATTTTTTACTGGGCACCAGCGTGCAGCGTGTTAAAGCAAAGGCCGACTAAGGGCTGTCCTACTCAAAACGAAAAGGGTCGCAGTAGCAGGCGGCCCCTTTTCAGTTGTAGCCGAAGACGGCGTCAACGGCAGTCTGTGGCTGCAAGCAGTTACAAGCGGTTACTTATCAGCGCTGTCAGCAGCGCTTAGCTCGGTGTGGTACACCACTTGGCGCGCTGCAGGTACAAGCTGATAAATAGCGCCGCCAACACCGTATGAATAATGGCACCGACCAGCTGAACCCCCGACAAATACAACACCACCGCCAATACCGTATGGAAACTCAGCAAAAAACCCAGGCCAACGCCCATAGCCTTGTAGTCATCGCGACTGGGCCACAGCCAAAGAGCCATACAGGCCACTGACAGTGCTGCCACCCCGTAGTTTCGAACCCAAAAAAGCGCTTCGGCATTGCCACCGGGCAACAGCGCCTCAGGGGAAAATATCATCAGCGCGCCGACTGGCCCATCTGTTAGAAGGTTGAGGATCAGCGCGGTGGTTAATATTTTTCTCATGATGATAGCCTGTCTTGTTATTAGAATAATTAGGGCTTCGAACCGATACCTTGGTCTCTTAACCATAGCTCGCACAGCTTTAAGCTGCGCTGCTGCAACATTATATCGTCTAAGCCACTGCGCGCAAAGTTTTTGAATTTTGTTCAATTGAAAGGACTATCGTTACGCCCACGGGGTGGTTGCTCAAAGCTATATAGGCAATGCCAAGAGCTTCCGCTACCAATAGCGCATGACATGCAAGGAAGCCATCATCATGGCATAGGTGCTGAGCTAGTGGGGCTTGCACAGAAATCCAAACGTTTCGCGCAGCCCTGTTGACGGCCAATGGTCAATGGCTAACGGCTAACGGCTAACGCTATGCCAACAGTTTGAAAGCCCTTTGCAAAGGTCGCCGCCAGTGCCCACTGCTAAGGCTTTTTCTAACATCATTGTTAACTCGCGGAGCTGCTACCGCAGCCGGGTTGTTGCAGCCGATGGCCGGGCCGGGAAGCCGGGTAAATTTACTGCGCAGCGGGTTGCACTTTGGCTTCTCGCACCATAGCGGCAACATCCGCTAACAACGCTTTTGCGTCAAATACAATACCGTCTTTAATGGTATATCGCACACCACCGACGCGCTCTAGCGTATTTGACTGGCGATTAAGTTTCATATGACCGGTGCCGTACAGCACCTTAAAGTTGGCTACCGGATTCTCAGTCACCAGCACAATGTCAGCCTTTTTCCCGGGCACCAGCGAGCCTATGTCTTGTTGCATTTGCAATAGCTCTGCGCCATTCAAGGTGGCCGACTGGATAACTTCCAAGGGGTGAAAACCGGCTTCTTGTAACAGCTCTAATTCTCTGATGTATGAAAAGCCAAAGAGCTTAAAAATAAACCCAGCATCAGAGCCGGTTGCCACACGGCCACCTGAATTTTTAAAATCGTTGACGAACTTTTGCCACAGTATAAAGGTTTCGCGCCAGGCAACTTCGTCGCCGGTAGTCCAGTCAAAGTGATAAGAACCGTGAAACTTAGGGTCTGGCATAAAAAACTTCTGCAGTGCAGGTAAGGTGTAATCCTCGTGCCACTCAGCATCGCGCGCTCGCGCTACGTCGCGATTAGCCTCGTATACAGTAAACGTTGGCACCATGGTGAAATTGAGTGCAACCAGCTCTTCAATCACCGCGTTCCATCGTTCGCTGCCAGGTTTTGCGCCCTGCTGCCATAATCGTCCGGCCTGAGCAAAGCGCCACTGTTCATCGGAGTAGTTATAGTCAGCCGGATAATGCTGGATTGTGCGGTCGGTAAACAGCGATTCTGGCAACCCGTACCAATGTTCCATACTGTTCAATCCCAGCCGCGCACTGTCCAGTACATTGGTCGAGTAAACGGATGTTTGATCGTGGTGATTGGCGGTGCCCATACCCAGCGCCTGAGTGGTTGCGTAGACCGCCTGAGTCGCCCCCGGCGTTGCACCGCGCAGTTTTACCCCTTGAGCACCACGCTTATGCACCTTTTTCACCCAGGTTTCTGCCGCTTCAGCCGTCGTTATCTCGCTACCGGGAAACATCGCGTAGGGGATAATTCGAGGAGCGGTAATGTCGCCAGCGTCGCTTCTACGTTGCTGGCTAACAGTCCAGTCTAAGCCCAGTAGCGAGCCGACTTCCCTAACCGTGGTAATGCCATGTGCAAGCCACAATTTGAATACGTATTCCGGCGGTGTTATTGGCCCAGTGAGACCTTGCAAGGGATTACCTATGTGGGTGTGGGCATCAATAAAACCCGGCAGTGCATACATGCCACTACCGTCAATAATTTCCGCATTTTTAATATCTGTGGTAGAACCGCCGATAGATTTTATTCGGTCATTTTCTACAATGATCGACACCGGCCCTCGGGGTGGCGCACCCTCACCGTCTATTAATATGACATTTTTTATAATCAGTGTCGCAAAAGGACCCTGGCCGCGAGTTCTATCTGCGGCGGGACTAGGTATGGTAATGCCGTACTGAGCTGCGCGATAGGCGCCCTCTTCACCGGGAGCCGGCGGCGCGCTATAGGCAGTAGTGGCAAAAGAAAACAGTATAGAAAGAATAACCCATGCATTTTTTTCCATCACAATAGCCCTTATAAAACATTAAATTAGATAAACGGTAGTTATAGCTGAACGTCTACCAACAAACCCACCGCTGAAGTCGAACAATAACCGCAGACAATCGAACTAGCTCTCTTGATTGCCTGCAGCGCCTGTTACAGTCGCTATTGCAATCGATAAACTACTGGTCAGCGCAATAATCACGCCAAACACATTAATCATTATTGCCGCGTTCCAAACAGCTCTGTTGAGATACAGTAAATGCCAATCGACATTACTGTATTGCAGAAGGTGTCCATAGACACCGTTCACTGCAACCAACGAGAACAATAAGGTATTGAAAACACAATAGACTTTCAAAAACCCAAGATAACCAATAATAACCACCAGCAATATCACTAACATAGTGACAATACCGGCCATCGGTGAGGTACTGGTTAATCCGCTGAGGCCATTTTCTACTCGCCATAAGCTGATCACATTGAAGCCTATGGCCAAGACTAGGTACAGTAGCTGCAAATGTAGCAGTGTTTTTATCGCTGGAAATTTCATGATTAGACGCCAACAATGAAGTTCGCGTTAGTATAATAAACCCACCTACAAAAACGCTGCCGAAAAAGTACATTATTCTACAGATTAACGGATCTTATCGATTAGTAGCGCTTCGCAGTTAACCCGGGTGGCAGCCTCGCCGGATAGCACAGCACGTTATCGGTGTGAAAACACCGCCCCGGCCTAGCTATTCTTCGGGCGTTTCGGGGCGTATAATTTCCAGCGAAGCGGTGCTGATAACCATAGGCGCCAGTGATTGATTAAGAATTTGAGTGAGTGTATGTCAACTATTGTTATTGGCAATGAACAACAAGCACGTATTGACGTTGAGGCAAAAGCGCTTATCAACCGGTATTGCAGATCACCGCGGAGCAGTCCGGGACTTATCACTGTTGATCACATAACAGACTTCCAGACTTCTGCCACGGATAATAGTGGCTACCAGCTTTGGCGCTATCGTGACGATTGTCTGGTTGGCATTCGAGACCTACGCCTGACTGATGACATCACCACCTCGAGTTCATTAGAAAATACACTAAGCCTCGAATTTATTCTCAGTGGCGGCAGCGCAATGGAATTAAGTGGTCAGCACTTTGCCAACCATGGCATGCCACTAGCCTATCTCTCTAGCCACCGCAGTAGTGGCCGGCGAAAACTTTCGAGGGTTGGGTTTGTGGTTTCCACCAGAGCTACTGAGTAACGATTTTGGCCTTGATTATCGGTTATTACCCGATCGTGTTCAGGCGATGTTTTTACTAAAGCAGCAGCGCACAGTTATCTTGCCGTTGACTATGAAGATAAGGTCTATTCTCACTGAGATTCTAGACCTGTCATTCTCTGGTTTACTCGCTGAACAATTCCTTCGAGCGAAAATCACCGAACTGCTGTGCCATACGGTTCAATGTTTGACTGCCCCGGACCAAAAATATAATGACAATGACGCACTGCCCGCACATAAATCAGCTGCGATCAAAATGTCCTGCAAAAATTAGAGGCCAATATCATTGCCCCCCCGACTTTGAACGAACTTGCTCATAGCGCGGGCATGTCTCGAAGCACTCTACTGAGTACCTTTAAGATCAGTTATGGTTTGAGTGTATCGGATTATCTACTGCAACGGCGAATGGAGACTGCCCAGAACTTACTCAAAACTCGAAACTTGAGTGTACTAGAAGTGGCGTTGCTGGTCGGTTACGAAAACCCGTCTAGCTTTGGACGGGCGTACAAACGTTACTTCAACCACCCGCCAAAGAACGACCGTGCAAGTCGATAGCAAACCGTATGTACAGGGTTGGACCCGCCTTGTTCGAGAACTGGGGCGGCACTGCTACAAAACTTACTACAAAAACCTATTACGAGGGATGACTACAAAAAACTGCCACAAGAACTTATTACAAAAAACAGTCACAAAAATTATCGCTATAACAACCATTGCCGAGACAATTGTGCCCGCTAAAGATCATCGGACATGGCCACTGTTTGACCAAGAACTGACCGCTCACGCCTCCGACAGCCGTTACACAGCCTGCTGCTCTTTTATGAGGCGCAGTAGTGGGTGTTGTAATCTAGCGCTGTAATGCGGCTCTATAGCCTATTAACTACTTAAGTCTAATACGGCTTCTTCAAAAATCTGATTATCGTCCAGTGTTTTACTGATCAATATAGCGCCTTCTAATATTGCAATCGTTTGAATTGCCTTTCTCTTAGCTGCTTCCTTACTGCCGGTAGCAATTGCAGTATGCGCCTGGGTTAACCACGCTATATTACGTTCGAAAAATAGCCGGGTCTCAACCAGTACTTTATCAGGCAAGCTGTCCGACTCAGCCCCTAATAATCCACACAAGCACATTTTTTTATCCTCAACCAATGCCTGCCGAAATAGATGAATGTAAACTTTGATTGGATTTTTACCCGCTGCGTATAATTCAGCGGGGTCTCCAAGTACTTTCAAAAATTCGTCAG
>JBLHLU010000066.1:0-15547 GCA_047623385.1 Paraglaciecola psychrophila | reverse complement strand
CCGCGGTTAACCAGCGCTTAGCTAGTCTCGCCCCTGCGGCGGTAGCCAATGCTAGGCGAGAGGCTGCTGACCTGCAGGCGATGATTGACGCCGAAGGGGGCGGATTCACCTTGGCGGCTTGGGATTGGGACTTTTACGCTGAAAAACTGCGGCGGCAGCGATTTGACTTTGATGCGGCGCAGTTAAAACCGTATTTTGAGTTTGACAATGTGTTGCGCAAAGGTGTGTTTTACGCCGCCGAGCAGTTGTATGGTTTGAGCTTTAAAGAGCGTCTGGATTTACCGGTTTATCATCCCGACGTTCGTGTGTTTGACGTGTATGAAGCCGATGGCAGCGCTCTGGCACTGTTTGTAATGGACCCCTACGCGCGCGCTAGTAAACGCGGCGGCGCGTGGATGAATAGCTACGTCAATCAGTCGAAACTGTTGGCTAGCAAAGCGGTAGTCGCCAACCATTTAAATATTACCAAGCCGGCCCGTGCCGCAGACCCTACACTGTTGACCTTTGCCGAAGTGACAACACTGTTTCATGAGTTTGGCCACGCCTTGCATGGCATGTTTTCCAATGTGACCTACCCGTCTTTTTCAGGTACTGCGGTACCCCGAGACTTTGTCGAGTACCCCTCCCAGATCAATGAGCTGTGGGCAGTGTGGCCGCAGGTATTAAGCAATTACGCGATTCACTACGAATCAGGTAAAGCTATGCCCACCGACCTATTAGACAAAGTGATAGCGGCGCAAAAGTTCAATCAGGGTTACGCCACCACCGAATATCTGGCCGCTTCGCTGTTAGATCAGGCCTGGCATCAGCTGGCACCGCAACAGGTGCCAGCGGCCAATGCGCTGTTGAACTTCGAGGCGACTGCCCTGCAGCGCGGCGGTGTGGCCCTGGAGACGGTGCCACCACGTTATCGCAGCACCTACTTTTCACATATTATCGGTGGCTACTCCGCCGGCTACTACGCCTATATTTGGAGTGAGGTATTGGATGCCGATACCGTTGCATGGTTTCAGCAAAACGGTGGTTTGAACCGTGCCAACGGCGAGCACCTTCGCCAGAGTTTACTGTCTCGCGGTGGCGCTGAAGACGCAATGACATTGTTTAAAGCCTTCCGCGGTCGCGAGCCCGATATTGCGCCACTGTTAAAACGCAGAGGCTTGGACTAGTCGACAGTGCTGATCAGTTTCGTTTATAGCTGATTGCTTATCCTATGGTGCCTGTGCATTAGCTGAAACGCGATCTGACTTGGAGCCGCGTTAAGCCGCACTAAGGCACGCAGCGATCGATCAGCTTGGCGGCGAGTGGCTTACTCGTTGGGCTGCTCCTGTTAGGCACGGGGCTGATCCACAAAGCTATGTCGCTTGGATGCAATGGCTTTAGCGACGCGGGTAAAGAGTTACCGCTGTGCTGTTTTTTGTTGCTTTTTTTTCGCTCCGGTAGTTTAACCTCGCATGTTGAGACCGTTTAACGAGGCTGGTCTGGATTCGCCCCCCAGCGCCAGTACTGTGCGGCATTGATACTAATAAATAGTGCCAATGAATGACGCCATTAAATGACGCTAATAAATGGCGTAAGCAAACAGATGTTTATGGCAGCAGCGCATTGCAGCGCGGACCAACTGCTGAGGAAGCTTGAATGCGGTGATCGGGTTAATCGAATGTTCCTGCGATACCATTAAGAGCCTGAGCTGACAGCGCAACAGTCTTTTCAATAGCGGTCTTGGCTATTGCGCAGGCTTGATCAGACCTTGGCTGACGCCCTCCGAGCCCGCCAATACCGCTGTTGTTGTTAGCGCCACCACTGCCGCGACTGCCACTTTGCTTATAGGCAAAGATACTGCTGGAGAAGAGGGCCGAAATTTGGATATAATTGAATATTGTGCCTGCGGTTCGCAAAGGTGCGCTACTGTAGTGCGATACAGTAAAGTAGTCAGCCGAAGGTGCGCTAGTTAGCAAACACTGACTTACGGGGAGATGCAGCTCTACTGTGCAGCAGTCTGTGCCATGCTCTGGTAGTCACGGTAGCAAAAATGGCCGCCTTAGCGGATAAGCTGCGAGGCTGGGGAACAGTAAAACGGCTGTAATAAGCCAAGGCAGCAAAACAGTGCCGGGCGATGTTGTCGTATACTGTGCCGGAGGTCGATATTATGCTGAATCTACAGGTGTTAGATTGAGCGATCCGATTGCGAGAGATATTACTGCGCGGGCCTATTTTCTGCGAACACGAGACTATATTAACTACTTGAATTGAGTACAGTTCATAACAATCCGGTGAAGCTATGTCTATAAATATTGAATTACTACCCAGCGAAGATCGTGGGGTTTGCCCACAGCAGTTAAGTTTCGGCTCCATCTTCTCGGATCATATGTTTAGTCAGCAGTATGATGAAGGTCAGGGCTGGCACGATGCCACAATAGCCCCTTTCCAGAACATCTCACTGCACCCGGCAGCCTCGGTATTGCACTACGGACAAGAAATATTTGAAGGTCTAAAAGCCTACCGTCGCCCCGATGGCGGGGTTAATTTGTTCAGGCCCGATCAGAATATCAAGCGATTCAATTCATCGGCCGATAGAATGGTAATGCCCCGAGTAGATGAGCAGCTTCACCTTGAAGCCATTAAGCAGTTGGTTCTGGCCGACCAGTCCTGGGTGCCGAGTCAGAACGAAGCATCACTTTATATCCGCCCAGCGATGATTGCCACCACCCCTAAACTGGGTCTCACCGCAGCATCAACCTATAAGCACTTCATCATTACCTGTCCGGTAGGGCCTTATTATCAAGAGGGCTTTAATCCAGTTTCGGTCTATGTGTCCGATCATTTCCGGCGAGCGGTTAAAGGCGGAATAGGCGAAGCTAAGACCGGTGGCAACTACGCGGCAAGTCTATTTATGAGTGAACAGGCCGCAGCTGCCGGCTACACGCAAGTTTTGTGGTTAGATGCTATAGAGGGTAGGTATGTAGAAGAAGTGGGTGCTATGAATATCTGCTTTGTCCACAAAGATGGCAGCATTGTTACGCCTGCATTGACCGGTAGTATCCTCGGAGGCATCACTCGCGCTTCGATTCTGGAGCTTGCGCCGACCTTGGGTTATTCAGTAAAAGAAGAGAAAATTGATATCGAGACCGTATTTAGCGATATTGAATCTGGCGAGATTACTGAAGTGTTTGGCTGTGGAACGGCGGCAGTACTGTCGCCAGTAGGGCGACTGGCCTACAAGGGCAAAGATTATATTGTCAACAACAACGAATCAGGGCCGGTAGCGCAGCATATTTTCCGCGAGCTTTCATCCATTCAGTACGGTACCTCTGAGGATACGTTTTCCTGGGCCTATGCTATTTCATAACCGGGTTACTGCGGCGCGGCTAGCATCAAGGCCGCTTATGATTAACCCGCCGTTCCAGTGCGGGTGATATTCGATAGGCCGTTGTTTTGGGCTCGCCACTGAGCTGCTATGATTTATCTTTTTTAACATAGCCTCTAGCGAATGGCTGTTAGTGCATGGTTTCTAGTAGATAGCTTCTATCGACTGGCGTTTACCATATAGCTACCAATATGTAGCTTTTATCATCTAGTCATTGTCATGTTAGTGACTATGATTGAAATGGCTATTATTGCGGTGGCCATTTCTCAGCGACTTTAATCCCAGTGACTAGCTCGCAGTGACTGTCATTGCAGGCCCTATTACTGCAGTGACTGTTATTACAGTGACTATCCATCAAGCTACTATTCATCTAGCCACTATTAACGCAGCCACCATCGATGCAGCCACCATCGATGTAATTACTATCCATCTAACGGTACCGTGGTTCCTAACAGCCCCATGCACGTTGCAGCCGGTAGACCACTGCTATTCTATGGGCTTGGTCGTCGCTGTTGCGGCCATGTTCAGGTTAACGCCTTTTACCGCTGTGTTCGCCAGAATGCGCACTTTGCCGGCATCCCGGTTGTGCCGGCGTTTAGCCGGTTTGTTACCCTTGGCCCGGGCCTCAAGCCAGCTGATTGCTTGGCTTCGATGACCGCGGAAAAGTCGCCGCTAACAAGAGGTTTATTATCTTTTTACACTTGATATAAGGGGTATTTGTTCTAATTACACCTTACACCTGCCGACGCTACGGTGCATAATGCTGGCAATAAAAAATCGAACTAATACCGGAGAATAATATGATTCAACGTTCTACACCTTCGAGTGCCTGTCGACGTGGTCTCGCAGTGGCAGCTATTGCTGCGCTAAGCGTGCTCGGCGCATGCAGCGAGCAGGCAGCGTCGCCTGCCGCTACAACCGAGGCTGCAGCTGTCTCGAGTACTGCCGCAGCATTTGCCGCAGTAACAACCGAGCGCATTAAAAATACCAGCGCTCAAGAGGAGTGGTTGACCTACGGCGGCACCTACGACGAACAGCGTCACTCAGCGCTGACCAGCATCAATACCGAAAATGTCGACAAGTTAGGCGTAGCCTGGACCTTTGACCTTAAAACCAATCGCGGGGTGGAGTCTACCCCGATAGTGGTTGACGGCGTGATGTATGTCACCTCAGCTTGGTCGTTGGTGTATGCGCTCGATGCTAAAACCGGCGAATCACTGTGGACCTACGACCCACAGGTAGACAAGGCCGTGGGTGTTAAAGCCTGTTGCGATGTGGTTAACCGAGGTGTTGCGGTCTATGAAGGACAGGTCTTTGTCGGTGTTATCGATGGCCGCCTAGAAGCCTTGAATGCCAAGTCAGGTGAGCTAAACTGGAGCGTGGTCACGGTAGACCAGTCTAAACCCTATACCATTACCGGTGCACCGCGAGTAGTCGACGGGCGAGTAATGATTGGTAACGGCGGCGCTGAGCTGGGAGTACGTGGCTACCTGAGTGCTTACGATGCCAGCAGCGGCGAAAAAATCTGGCGGTTCTACACTGTCCCCAATCCCAACAAGCAACCTGACAACGAGGCCTCAGACGCGGCATTTGTTGAAATTGGTAATGTCACCTGGGGTGATGAGGGCCGCTGGGTAACCGATGGCGGCGGCGGTACGGTATGGGATTCGATTGTTTATGACGAAGTAAACGACCAGATCATTTTTGGGGTAGGTAATGGCTCACCCTGGAATCGCAACTTCCGCGATCCCGCCGCCGGCGACAACCTGTTTTTGTCGTCTATTGTTGCAGTGGACGCAGCGACCGGAAAATATCGCTGGCACTTTCAGACAACGCCAGGGGACAACTGGGATTACACCGCCACCCAAACGATTATTCTTGCTGACTTACCGCTGGGTGAGAATGGCGCTCCGCTGCGGGTGGCGATGCAGGCCCCTAAAAACGGCTTTTTCTACGTTATTAACGCTCAAAGCGGTGAATTTATCTCAGGTAAAGCCTACGGCCCGGTCGATTGGGCCACCGGTTTGGATGAAAATGGTCGCCCCATAGAAGCACCCGGTGCACGCTACGGTGACAAGTCTATTGTGCTGACACCGGGGCCCTTAGGCGCTCATAATTGGCACCCCATGGCATTCAACCCAGAGCTGCAGTTAGCTTATATTCCGGCTCAGGAAATCCCCGGTTCTTATCAGGAAGACGCGCGATTTATTACTGGCCCGGTGGGATGGAACACCGGCGCTGATTTTTCTGCTGACATACCGCCTATGGTTAGCCCGGCTGACATTAAGGGTCTGCGGGCAACCCTCAAAGGGCGTCTAATAGCCTGGGACCCGAAAACCCAAAGTGCTCGCTGGAGCGTCGAACATAGCAATGCCTGGAACGGTGGTGTGCTTTCTACCGCTGGTGGGCTGGTATTTCAGGGTAAGTTAAACGGTGAATTTGCCGCCTACAACGCCGCCACTGGAGACCCGTTGTGGTCTTATAATGTACTCTCGGGTGCCGCTTCAGGCCCCGGCACCTACGCGATCGACGGTGAGCAATACTTAACGATTACTACGGGTTGGGGCAGTGCCTATGGACTAACCAATGGTTTAGCCTATGATCAAAAAGTTAAGTCTACTGTCGGTAAAGTGGTCACTTTTAAGCTGGGAGCAACGGGCACTATTACGCCACCGGATATGCCGAGCATAGATCGCAGCGCCAAGGCAGAGACCTTTGGTGATGAGGCCACCATTGCTCATGGCATGGTCGCTTTTGCTCGCAACTGCGCTGTATGTCACGGCGCTCTTGCTATCAGCTCTGGCGTATTACCCGACCTGCGCTGGTCTGCATTCACCGGTGATGCAGCGGCATGGAACAGTGTGGTACTGGAGGGCGCTCTTGCGGCAAACGGTATGGTGTCTTTTGCCCAGTATATCAACACAGAAGATGCTGAGGCGATACGCGCCTATGTTCTAACGCAGGCGCATACCGATATGCAAACCCGTGATGCAGCAGTAGCCGTTCGCTAAAGCAATAGATAACGCGATAGAGCCCCGGCCTAGTCCGGGGCTTTTTTTTAACCGTACAGTTCAGCTGCTAGTTCAGTTAATATTTCAGTTAATACTTCAGCCAATAGCCCCGACATAGGGTGTAGCGATACGCGCGATATCCTGCAATAAGCCTTTCGGCATATCAGTGGTTCCGGCGATAGCATCGCTGATACCGCCGTAACGCTGGTCGATTTTATTGGCGATTTCGTCGAAGCGCCCAACCGCGGCAAATTTGTAAACCAGATCGTCGGGTATTTGCGCAGTCATCGCATCCCATTCGCCCTGCTTCGACAGCGCGTTTAATTTGTGCCCTAAGTCCTCAAGACCGTGGGTTTCGAGTACCGGCCAATAGGCGGGGGTGGAACCGTAAAAGCCAATGCGCATACGTACCCACTCAAACATATTAGCGACGGCTTCGTCGTCGACACCGGTGGCGACAAAACCGCCACCAGAAATTTCGAAATTTTCCCGTTTGCGGCCGCTATCTGCCAAGGCTTTTTCTAAACGCGGTATAACCGATTGCTGTAGATAGAGCTTACTGCAAAAGGGATGCAGCATAACACCGTCACATTCTTCGCCGGCCAGCTTCATCATTGCCGGACCCACCGCAGAAATATGGATGGGTGGCAAAGCGCAGCTCAATGCTTGTGGACTGAAGTTGGGTGTCATGAGTGAAAACTGGTAGTGCTCACCCTGATAATCGAGGCGCTCACCGTGCTGCCAACAGCGCCAGATAGCGCGAATAGCTTGAACATATTCTCTAAGGCGCGGTGCGGGTGCCGACCAGGGCACGCTAAAGCGCCTGACATTGTGGCCTTTAACTTGGCTGCCCAAACCCAAAGTAAAGCGACCGTGACTGGCGGCCTGTAAATCCCAACCCAGATTGGCTGCCACCATTGGGCTGCGCGCAAAAGCGATGGCAACGCTGGTTTTTAATTCGAGTGTGGCGGTAGTGGTGGCTGCCACTGCCAGTGGCATAAAGGGGTCGTGGGCACTCTCCTGGGTGCTGACGCCATCAAAGCCGGCTGCCTCTAACTCTTTTGCCGTGCCGCCAACAGTTTGTAAGTCTGCGACCGGTAGTGATGTAGTGATTTTCATGATTACTGTTTCTCTGTCAGTGTGTTGGTCAGCATTGCTTCGTTAATCGCTGGTCCGGCCTTGGGCATTAGCTGCTCAGCGTTAAGCCCCAAGCTGGCCAATAGCGTGGCTGCAATCTGAGTCTGCTGCCAACTCCCGGCTAATAAGCCTTTGGCAGCGAAGGCCGGGCCTATAGCAGCTAGCCAGGTTTGGTCGGATCCCGGTACGCCTTTTGGAGCGGTGTCTTGCAGTCCCATGGCTTTTGCCGCCAAGGGGCTTAAGTGGTGTTGCCAGGTGTCGGCACTGTTGCCACGGCCATGATCGGTGGTAATGATTAGGTTGGTGCGGCCACGATAAAAATCGTCGTTCTGTAGCCACTGCCACAGCTCTGCCAACATCGCATCGCTGCGTCTGGCGGCGTCGATATAGCGCGTGTAGTTGCCGTCATGGGCAAAGTCGTCGGTTTCACCCAAGGCAATATAGAGAATCCGAGGTTTGTTGATTCGCAGCGCTTCCATGGCGTAGCCCTGGGTTAGATAGTCCAAGCGCACACTCGACCACAGTTGCGGCGACGCGCTAGCGCTGTGATTGAGCCAGCGCTGTTTGTCGCTACGGGGGTTTTTTAATAGGCTAAAACCGGCATTGACCGGCACCTTGCTGCGCTCGGTATTAATGATGTAGGGGAATACATCCCAAGAGCCAAAAGCCATTACCCGATTGTTGAAATCGCTGCGCTGGTTTAATACTTCCAATACGGTGCGGTTGCGATTGAGTATTTTGTCGTTGGAATTAATCGCTGGGTCCGAGCGCCCGGTAAGAATTTCATTGTATCCCGGATAGGAAAACCACCAGTTGTTAGTGACTTCCATATAACTGTTTTGGCTTCTGTCACCGAGCATAACCCCTCGCTCGGCTATGGTTGACCATAAAAAGGGAAATAGTTGCTGTCGCCGTGCGCTGCGTATTTCCCGCCAGTAGGTCTCTAACAATAATTCAGGGGCACGACTGAAACGTTTGTCCTCGGCTAGGGTTTTATCGATACCGGAAAAAATTTCCTGCCAGCGCACACCGTCCAGGGTAACTAAGACCACGTTTGCGGGCATACTCTTAGGGCTGACACAGGCGCTTAGCAAGAGAGAGCTAATGATTGCCGCGAGAAAAAGCGATGGTCTATTTGATCTGCGGCTAAGCTTGTTACGGCTATGTATTATTTTCATCATCCGAGTCTAGCATCGGCACCGACAGCTGTATAGCCGCTGCTTTATCCGTTGCTGTGGATCAGTTTGGTAACGATTTTGCATTTATTTGGAGGTGAGAATTGCGCTGCAGCCACCGCTAGCAGTTGCATGCTAAAAAATATTTTTTCACTTATCCAATAATGACTTTAGCGGTGGTAGCTGCATCGATGAATTGACTACCTAGCTACTACCTCGCAACCACCTCGCTATTACCGTGTTATGAGTTGACCCGCTTAACGTTGGCTAACCGCAGCTTTCACTGCTACTCATTGCTTCGCAGCTGAAATGTAGTTTGGTGTAGTTGAGGGTGTAGATGAGGGTGTAGTTGAGTTGAGGTGTAAATGTAGGTGAGGGTGTGGATGAGATGTAGTTGAGGTGTGGAGCTGGCTCTAGGCTACTGATTAGCAGCAACCTAGGGCTACCACTACACAGCAGCGGCGGTGGCGATAGGCCTAGCTATCAAATGATAGATCAAGGCCCATGCCAAACCTATAGATTATTCCATTGCTGCAATCGCCTGCGCGCGCAAGTCGCGCTTGTCGATTTTTCCGGTGGCAATACGTGGCAGCGGTTGATTAACGACATTGATATAGCGCGGAATCTTAAAGCGCGCAATGCGCTCGCCGAGAAAGGCTTTGAGCTGCTCAGTATCAATCGCCTTGCTAACATAGATGGTTGCCCCCACCTCTTCGCCAAGACGCTTATCGGGCACCGCGTAAGCACTCGCTTCGAGGATGTCGTGGTGCTCAAGCAGGCCGGCTTCAACCTCGGCGCAGCCGATATTTTCGCCACCGCGAATAACCATATCCTTGATGCGATCAACTATATACAGGTATCCCTGATCATCGATATAGGCGACATCGCCGGTTTTCAACCAGCGCCCGTCGAAGGTTTCGGCATTGGCTTCGGGCCTGTTCCAATAACCTTCGATCACCGAAGTGCCGCGAACACGCAACTCGCCGCGTTCACCGGCGGGTAATTCCCGTCCCTCTTCGTCGATAATGGACAAGTCTAGCACCGCACTGCAGCGCCCGGAGCTACCGGGGTGTTGCAAATAATCGTCGCCGCCGATACCTGCGCCAATGGCATTGGTTTCAGTCATGCCCCAACCGGTATTGGGTAGCGCGTTGCCAAATACTGAGCCGATACTTTTTACTTGCTCGGGGGCTCGTGGGGCCCCGCCGCCGCCTACAGTGGTTAGTGAGCTGAGGTCAACTTGGCCGGCCTTAGCAATTTCTACCAAGTCGCCGGTCATTGCCGCCGGGGCGACAAAGGTATTGATGCGTTCTTGTTCAATGAGCGCGGCGGCTAGGGTTGCATCCCATTTATACATAGCCACCATACGCCGCTGCGTGCGGTAACTAGAAAGAAAAACAGCGTGGGTACCGGTGACGTGAAAAAGCGGCACTGCCAATAGCGTAGCCGGTGGGTAAGCGGGCTCTGGTGCTTCAATACCGGCCATGAAAAAAGCGCTTTGCGCTCCCAGTTCCCAGGATAGCAGGGCGCTGATAATGTTGCGATGACAGGAAATTGCACCCTTGGGGTGGCCGGTAGAGCCGGAGGTATAAAAGATGGTAGCGGCGTCATTGGGTGCAATGTCGACAGCGGGCATTTCACAATGTGGGATATCTGCCAGTAGCGTTGCTAGGTCATCTACGGATGCCGGTAGTAGCTTGCTGGGGCGCACTGCTAAAAGCTTAACACTATGGTCAGATTCGATGGCAAGGGCTCGATCGAGACGTTCCTGGTCGGCAATTAGCAGCTTGCTGCCACTGTCGCTGAGGCCGTAGGCCATTTCCTCACTAGACCACAGCGCATTCATTGCCACTGCAACGGCACCGATTGAGGTGATGGCAGTAAAGGCCATGACCCATTCTGGGTAATTGCGCATAGAGATAGAAACACGATCGCCTTTGCCAATACCATAGTGTTCGATTAACACTTTGGCGATACGGGAAGACTGCTGATACACCTGCTCAAAGGTGTAGCGCTCTTCTAGGTAGACGATAAATTCTTTGTCACTGCGGTTGTCATTAAACAGGTCGCCGAGGGTGGCGGGCCCATTTTTAAAGGAGCGGCAATTTGCGCCATATAATTCGACCGTCTCCAGTTCGAAATCCTGGCCCGGGGCAGTGAGGTGCTCGGTAGCCTGTTGCAGTGTTAGTTCAGTGGGGTCAATAGCAGTCATAGGATATGAGTTCTTTATTGTGGGTTTGCTGTCAATAAGGGTGTGATGTTACTTGATTCGTTTTATTGATTTTATTCGTTTTATCGGTGTTGTTATTGTTTGTTTTTTCAGCTTGATGATTTCTAAATAGTCGATTGCGCGTAATAACCTAGCGGCCTGTTTTGGCGGCTGTTATGGCTGTAGAAGGCAGTGGTGACTAGTCGGCAGCGGCGCTTCACGGCGCCTTTTTGGCGCCTTTGCGGCTGCGTTTACTCTCCTCTTCAAATAGGTCGACAAGCTGTTCTGTCATGGCATTGCCGAGTTGTTCCGCATCGGTAATTTTGACCGCACGGCGGTAGTGGTGGGTTACGTCGTGACCTATGCCGATGGCGACCAATTCGACCTTTGAATGATTTTCTATTTTGTCGATGGCGTATTTTAAATGCTGTTCTAAATAGCTGCTGTCATTGACCAACAAGGTGCTGTTATCTACCGGCAGGCCATCGGAAATCACCATCATAATCTTGCGATCCTCCGGTCGGTGGGCTATGCGGTTGTGCGCCCATAGTAGTGCCTCGCCGTCGATATTTTCTTTTAGCAGCGAATCGCGCATCATCAGGCCAAGATTGCGGCGGGAATTTCTCCAGGGCATATCGGCAGACTTGTATATTATATGCAGCAGATCGTTGAGTCGTCCCGGTTGGGTAGGCATGCCCTGCTGCAACCACAGCTCCCGGGACTGACCACCGCGCCAAGCGCGGGTGGTAAAGCCTAAAATTTCCACCTTGACCGAGCAGCGCTCCAAGGTGCGGCCCAGTATGTCGGCGCACATCGCAGCAATGGTAATGGAACGTCCACGCATAGAGCCTGAGCTATCTATTAACAGTGAGACCACGGTGTCGCGAAATTGGGTGTCTTCTTCTTGTTTAAAGGCTAGGGCTTGGAAGGGGTCAATAATGAGATTGGGCAGACGCGAGGTGTCTAACATGCCCTCTTCGAGGTCAAAGTTCCACTTACGGTTTTGCTTGGCCATCAACTTGCGCTGTAACTTGTTGGCCAACTTGCTGATAACAACTTGAGAATCTTGTAAATGCTGGTCGAGTACCGCTCGCAGCTCTTCCAGTTCTGCCGGCTCTAACAGCGTATCAGCGCCGCAAACTTCGTCAAACTGGTTAGTATAGGCCCGGTAGTTGGTCTCCGGCTTGGTATTGATATTGCTGTCGGTAGAGCTCGGTGGCGGCCCCCCGGCTTCGTCCTGCTCGCCGTCTTGCTGCTCGGTCTGGGACGCCTCGGCATCGACCGCCACTTCGCCATAGACCGCCTCGGCGTTGTCGGCGTCGTCACCGATGTCTTGATCTTGCTCGCTGTCATCTTCGCCGGGTGCTGTTTCCGGCTCGCTGTCATCACCTCTGTCGTCTTCGTCGGCGTCGCTATCGTGATCAGACCAGCTTTCATCCAGGCCTAAATTGGCAATCAACTGCCTTGATAGCCGGGCAAATTTTTCTTGGTCGTACATCAGTTCTTCGAGTTCGCCAAATCCCTTACCTATGCGCTGATCGATATGGTTGTGCCAAAAGTCCAGCACATGTTTGGCAGTAGCGGGTAGCGGCAGGCCTAATTTTTCGCGAATATAAAAGCCAACTGCCTCTCCCAGAGGCGCCTGCGATTGTTCGTCAATCTTGGCATAACCTTGTTCTTGGCAGTGCTGCTCAAGTGCAGACGTTAGATTGTTTTCTACGCCCTTCATTAGGTAGGAGCCAATTGAGGCCAGTCTGGCCTCCTCACTACTTTCGAATATGTCCTGGCCAATACCGGCGACGGGGCTTAACTCCCGGTGTTTTGCCGGATCATGAAATTTGGCCCTGAGCGCGAAGCGATCTGAGGTACCTCGCAGTGCCGCTAGTTGCTGCAGGCTGAGGGTTTTGTCGACGGCGGGAATGCGGGCCCGGTCACCTTGAATAAAGGGTTTGCCATGACCAAAACTAACACTGAGTTCGCTATTACCCGAGATCGCCCGCATGGTAGAGGTAACAGCTTGTTTAAACTCCTCTATGGGCCCTTTTACATCTGACACATTGACCCCGTTTGACGCTTAGATTCAAATGCTGGCATAGCGACTGTGATCGCTACTGGTGCGGTTGCGGATATAGCTGCTGGCTTAGTTAATGTTGCTTGCACTTTAGGCGAGCACCACACTTGAGCTAGATTCGGGTAGCTCTTCGCCCATACAGCGCTGATAGTATTCCGCCACAATAGAGCGCTCAGTTTCATCGCATTTGTTGAGAAAGGTCAGTCTAAAAGCAAAGCCAAAGTCGTTAAAAATGCGTGCGTTTTCAGCCCAGGTAATCACTGTTCGAGGAGACATCACGATAGAGATATCGCCATTGATAAAACCCTTGCGAGTCAGATCTGCGACCGAAACCATATTAGAAATACGCTTGCGATCCAGCTCGGGTAGTTTTGCCGCCACTATATTGCCTTCATTTTCATGGGGTAAATAATTGAGCGTTGAGACGATGCTCCAGCGATCCATTTGGCCTTGGTTTATCTGCTGGGTGCCGTGATAGAGGCCGCTAGGATCGCCTAGGCCGATGGTGTTGGTGGTGGAGAACAAACGAAAGGACTGGTGTGGGGTAATGACCTTGCTCTGGTCTAGCAGCGTTAGTTTACCTTCAACCTCAAGCACCCGCTGAATAACGAACATCACATCGGGGCGTCCGGCGTCGTATTCGTCAAATACCAGTGCGCAGGCGCGCTGTAGTGCCCAGGGCAGCAGACCCTCTCTAAACTCGGTAATTTGCTTGCCATCTTGCAATACGATGGCGTCTTTACCGATAAGGTCCATACGGCTTATATGACTGTCCAAATTGATCCGTATGCAGGGCCAGTTGAGACGCGCCGCCACCTGTTCAATATGGGTAGACTTGCCGGTGCCGTGATAACCTTGCACCATCACTCGGCGATTGTGAGAAAACCCCGCCAGTATCGCCAAAGTGGTTTCGTGGTTGAACAAATACGTTGGGTCAATCGCCGGTACATGGTCAGAGATGGCGGAAAATGCCGGTACTTTCAGATCAATATCGAGACCAAAGGTTGAGCGTACATCAACTTCTGTATCCGGGATGCCAGAGCCTTCCAGTGCATTGCCTTGCAGTGTCATTACCACTATTTCCTCGTTGTTCAAAACCTGTCCCGGGGGGCAGATAGGAGTTTGTTAGTTGATCAGCGTGTTGTTGATCGCGTTAGTCAACCACCGAGGATATCCGTATTGACGGTGAAATGCTATTGCCTAGGGGCAATTTCTCAGGGTTTTTGCCGGCTAATTTACCCGCTAACTCACTGGCGCAATTGCTGCTGTCCCGGGAACTCGACCTGAGCCGAAGTCGGCTCTATACTGCTTTGCCTTACCCCGCCGTCGATGGCAGGTCGCGGCTAATCCTCCGCGGTGATGGCGCGCCTAGGTATCTCAATTAAAGTGCCAGCGAGCAGAAAATGTTGAGTGCTAGTCAGTTCCAGCACGGGCTATTTTGCAGCTGATCTCGGATCTAGGTAGACCTGCAGATAACACACGATAGACCTCAAATATTTGACCGCAGACAATAATAACGGAGCGCAAAGCTATGACCCGACTAAGTACATTATCTCGATCCATTATCGGCAAGGTGGCGATAGTTACCGGCGCTGCCAGCGGTATGGGTCGCGCCACCGCCCATTTATTTATTGACGAGGGCGCCAAGGTTGCCATTGTTGATATTAACGCCGAAGCATTGCAGCGTGTCGCTGAAGAAATACGCGCTGTCGGCGGTGAGGTGTTGGCGATAGTGACGGACTGTTCGCGCCAAGAGCAAGTCGTGGCGGCGGTGCAACAAACCGCTGATCACTTTGGCGCAATCGATATACTGATCAACAATGCGGGTCTCAGCATTCGAGAGCAGATAGACGACGATGACTATGACAGTGGCTGGCAGCGCGCACTCGACGTTATGGTTAGCGCCCAGCAGTGGGCTATTCGTGCAGCTTTGCCGCATTTACGCAAGGCTGAACACGGACGAATCATTAATGTTGCCAGTACTGAGGCGCTCGGTGCCACACCCCACAATACCGCCTATGTAGTGGCTAAACACGCGGCCTTGGGTCTGACCCGGGCGATGGCGGTGGAGCTCGGTCGAGACGGGATTACCGTCAACTGTATCTGCCCGGGGCCGATCAATACCGGTATTACTGCGGATATTCCCGAAGAACATAAAACTATTTTTGCCAAGCGCCGCACCGCGCTACGACGCTACGGCATGCCCGAAGAGGTGGCTCAAATTACGCTAAGTTTGGTACTCCCCGCTGCCAGCTATTTAACCGGCACCAGTATTCCTGTTGATGGCGGCCTTACCATACGTAATGCCTGAGCGACTGCCTAGCTAACTAGGTTCCTCAGTTAACTGCAGTACTGAGGATTGGGCGCTGCGGCTAGCTCGGAGTGCACTCTGGCAGAGGCAATCTGACAATGTATCAGTGTGGCAGGCAAAAATGTCGGCGGGCTGTGGTAGTAAAAAACGACCTACGAAAAAGGTCTATTACTGCATAACATTGGCCAGTTTGAGAAATTATTTCAAGGCAAAAATTGAGAGACTATTATGGATTATAAAAAAACAGCACAGCATTTTGATCTTAGCGG
>JBLHLU010000065.1:0-15560 GCA_047623385.1 Paraglaciecola psychrophila | reverse complement strand
CGGGGTCTCCAAGTGCTTTCAAAAATTCGTCAGTGTATTGATGAGCAACAGCGGCACCGAGATCGCTCTTAGTAGGGAAATGATAATGGACACTGGCACTTTTAATACCTACTTCAGCCGCTAGTTCACGAAAACTAAAACTGTTATACCCCCCAGAACGCACCTTCAACTGTGCCACTTTTAGCAATTCTTCTTTAGTAGACAAATTCAATACCCCTATTTTTTTCTGATTATCTATCAGTAGATAAATATTGACAAGCCATAATGATAACCTCGATCAATGCCCTTCACTTCTACGTTATTTAAGCGCTTGGTTAAAGCAAAGAAGTCTCCTCTGTAGCCCATTCAACAAGGGTTTAGCGGCATTTTATTGTGACCCCTTCAACATTAACGACCCGAATAAAACTACCTACCGATAGATAGTTGTTGACAGACCTCAGGGCTAGGATTATTGTATCCCCAGTGCCTACCAATAGATGGATAGGCAAAAAGGTAATGAAGTAGGCAAGTAGTTTCTAACTTACTGATTGGAGAATGAACATGGCAAATACATTTATAGCGTCAACTGTTGTTGGTTCATCGGGTATCGGTGATATTGCCCATTCAATCGCATTTTCATTATCAGAAAAGGCAGGTTGATCCGCTGGCACCGCACTTAATGTCGATGGTGGTGTTATCGCCATGCGCCATGAATTTAGCGGTGATATTAATCGGTGACGTTAACCACAAAAAACCCACTTTAATTTAACATTAGGAATAAAATTATGAATTATTTAGTCAAAATATCATTAAGTCTGCTGATGGTCATATTAGGCGCCTTTTCTTTGGCAACCAATGCTTATGCTGACGGTGCTAAAAGAGTGCTTATCGTTATGTCGTCTGAGAGTGCTATGGGAATTAGTGGAAAAATCACAGGCACTTGGTTTGAAGAAGTCGCGACGCCTTACTATGACCTGCGAAAATCAGGTTATGAAGTGATCATTGCTTCATTGAATGGCGGTGACGCGCCAATAGACTTGCTCAGTATGCAGGCCCCTTTTACCACAGCTAACACCGAAAAATTCGCAAAAGACGCAGTAGCAATGCATGCTTTACAAAACACCCATAAATTAAGTGAAATCAATCATAACGACTTTGATGCTTTATTTTTTCCGAGTGGCTATGGTTTACTTTGGGATGATGACGAACTAGACCTTTCACGTCATTTGTTATTTTCTCTTGAAGATATGCTTAAAGCCAGAGGTGCGAACTACCAAGGTACCAAGGTAAATTGGGAAGCTCACATTGAAATTGACGGTCCTTTAATGACCGAACAAAACCCTGCGAGTGCACTGGTACTCGCTAAAGCGCTAGCAAAACGTCTTAACTAGGTCTGGCTATATAAACGGCAGCGACAGTAGTCACTGCCGACTTTTAATGACTTCACTCACCGTTGTAGCAAACCATGTAATAAATTTGGTCACCATTCAAAAAACAAGTAAATACAATGACACATTGAATAAATAGTATTAGTACTGATGCACTCAAAAAACGCCATTGAGTGTTACCACGCTTTGAGCCAGACAGTCGGCTGCTAAACATCGACCCGGTAATATTTTCGGTGAGGTAAAGATAAAAAATAGCATCTAACAATAGGGGGTTAACTAGGTATTTTCGGTGGCCTAAAAAACGGGTAATATCATAAGTATCACCATCGATCGGAAAAAATTACCGCCATCACTAAAGAATTGCTAACCACGTAAAAATGCCGGCAGAGCTGTCTGAAAGCATTATTCACCCAACTGTCCGTTGACGCCCCTTTAAACGGCGAGACGGCCCATCACCCCCTACTCCCTACTCTCTACTCCCTAAACCTTTAGCCCCAAGCGCAGACAAAGCTCGACTGGTTATTACCGAACTGGGATTAACCATCCACAAAAATCAGTAAATTCTGACACCTGAGTTGGCCCGATATAATCACGCTTTTTAGCTACCCTAGCGAAATACGCAATGTGATGACTATCAACAACGGGATTAAGTTGCTCAATAGCGCTATTTGCAGGTCAGTAAAAAACGCAGGGTTTTTCTCTACGACAAAACCACGATAAGAATTTCCTCGTTGGCCACGGTTTCCATAGCTAACAAATTGACTAAGCCGACTGAGGATTAAAAACTGGCACAACATTGTTTTATGATTGAATAGCAGCCCCCGCCTTGTTTTTAAACAGGGCAGTTACACAGCCTGCTTTACATATCGCTGGCATATCTCACTAATATACCATTATTAAAATTGATCTAATATTAAGTGATCGCGAAAAATTTTCCCTGTCGACATAACTTTTATATAAAAAGAATATCGATGCTATTGCTCGAAAAAGGTAATTTTTATAGCCGATTAAACCTTTTCTAATTTAAATAAAAGTATATTTTTAATTTATTTTTTCCATCCACAATTATTTCAAAAAACTACCACTGCTACGTTTTCTTTAAGGGTGGCAGCGTACTATACTCCGCGTGCCTTCACCGACGAATTCGCGTCCTATGAAGTAGTTTAAATGAGTATCTATGAAAGTTCGCCCGTCTCTTGGCTTATATAAACCTATTCTTCTATTCTCAATATCAACGCTGTGCCTTCTCAGTTTTTCGCGGCTATTGCTGGTCTTTTGGCAATTTGACCGAGTAACTGCGGTAGATGGTTTTTTGTACGTGGTGTTACAGGGGCTTAGATTTGACTTAATTATTGTCTGCGCGTTAATACTTATCCCCCTATTACTGGTCCCTTTACTGGGCAAAAAAAAATACTGGCTTAGAGCACAAACGGTTTTTTTGGTGTCGGCGTTCTCGCTGGTGGCATTTATGGAAGTTGCCACCCCCACCTTCATTTTGGAATACGACCTCAGACCCAATATTTTATTCGTGGAGTATTTAGCCTATCCACAAGAAGTGTTTTTAATGCTAGTAGGCGGCTACAAGCTAAACATGTTTATTGGCTTAACCACCCTGGCAGCTATAGTTTTAGTATTTACCCGATTCCTCAATATGAACAGGCCCACCGTACCGCCATTAAGGATTTATACGGCGCTGTTATGTAGCTCACTGATCTTGGTATTGTGTGCTATCGGCATACGCTCCAGTTTAGGCCACCGTCCTGCCAACCCTGCTATGGTCGCTTTTTCAACCGACTTACTAGTCAACGATCTTATACTCAGCTCTCTATACAGTACGCTCTATGCAGCGTATAGCTCAGCCAAACATGAACAAAATGCTGACGCCTATGGGCAAATGCCGCTGGGGACAGTGTTTAACGAAGTCCGCAACAGTATGGTCATTGCAGAAAAAGACTTCGCCTCAGTAGACCTACCCACCTTGTATCGCGCCAACTGAGTAGCATCCGCCGATCGACCGATGAACCTGGTCATTATTCTAGAGGAGAGTCTGGGTGCAGAATTTGTTGGCGCACTAGGTGGTGTCAACGTCACGCCGGAACTTGATGCCTTGAGTAAAGAAGGTATTTGGTTTGATAATCTGTACGCAACAGGTACACGATCGGTACGAGGTATCGAAGCCATTGTCACCGGATTTACCCCGACACCTGCTCGCAGTGTAGTCAAGTTGCCAAAGTCACAGACAGGCTTTTTCACTATTGCCGAGCTACTCGATCGCAGGGAATACGCGACCAGTTTTATTTATGGTGGAGAAGCGCATTTTGATAATATGCGCTCGTTTTTTGTCGGCAACGGTTTTAAAACGATTATTGAAGAAAAGGATTTTATTGATCCAGTATTCGTTGGTTCCTGGGGGGTCAGCGACGAAGATCTGTTTCAGCGGGCGCACCAGCAATTCAGTAACGCCGGTGATAAGCCGTTCTTCAGTTTGGTTTTCACCTCTTCCAATCATTCACCCTTCGAGTATCCCGATGGTCGTATCGCTTTACACGATAAGCGCAAAGCTACGGTTAATAATGCGGTTAAGTACGCTGACCATGCGCTGGGGGAATATTTTCGCAAAGCCAAGGCATCCAATTATTGGGAAAACACCTTATTTTTGGTTGTCGCAGACCATAATTCTCGGGTGAGAGGAGCCAACTTAGTACCGATAGATTACTTCCACATACCGGCACTTATTCTTGGTGGCACGGTTGGACCTAAAAAGGTTTCTAGGCTAGCCAGTCAAATTGATCTGCTGCCAACACTACTGGGAATGTTAGGCATCAACGACCCGATACCCGCTACCGGTTACGACTTGTTCAGGCCAGATATCGATAACATTGCTGGCCGTGCGATTATGCAATATAACACTACGCAAGCGTATATGGAGGGTGAGCAAGTTGTTATCTTAGAAATAGACAAGCCTGCAAAGCTATACACTCGAACGGAAAATGGCCTAGTACTTAGCGAGCAAAACAATCAGTCACTCATTGATTGTGCGCTGGCATATTCGATTTGGAGTACCACAGCCTACAGTGACAAATTGTACCGGATACCAGCAAGTTTAACATCGTCGCTCATGCTGGCAACGGGTGACCAGGGCTAACACTGTACATGCGCTGCACTATCACCAGCCAATATTGACCGCAATGTCATAGCAGTGCCTTGACAGTGGTTCCGACTTGCCGATGGAACGGGTCCCTTAAAAACTATATAGATAGAGATATATCGTTAGTTTATTTGACCGAGCCTATCGCTAATAATCGTCGCTGCAAAAGTTCTCCACATCGATTTTTAGCGATGTACTTTTTTACTAAGGTGACCTGGCCTAATCAGGTGATAGTAGCGCTGCGTCCAGCAAAGCTCAATGCCACGCTGACCCCTTATAGCCGCTCATTTTAGCGATATTCGTTTTCTATTCGAGTCAGCCAGTAATCGGCATCGAAGTTATTATCACCCAACAAATAACGCCACAGACGAATCCTATTGAGGTATTCCAAACGCCCAGTGTCGGCCTCAAACCAAGGCTCAGCGGCAGTGAGTATCTCGTGGATAGGGTCGCGCTCGGCATTGGCACCGGTCCAGAATATAGGCCCCTGCTGAAAGTGTGCGGCACTAATATCACTGTCATCCCAACGCCGGGTTTGACGGCTCGACGGGGCCATGCGAATTTTGAACATATAGCGAATAGTATCGCTGCGATTGAGACCGCCGCCGTGCCAAATACCGCTGTGTAACAACAACACCGTACCGGCTTTGCAAACCATATGTTGCTGCCCGCGAATATTCTGATAGCGGGCAATCGCCGCTTCACTAACCACTCGCAAATGGGTTCCCGGGACAAAGCGGGTGCCCCCCATCGCCAGCGTTACATCAGTGGGGAAGTACAGCAATTGCATATCGAAGGCCATGCGCGGATCGATAGTCGAATCTTGATGGGTGTGCTGGGAGGCCTGAGGCCGTTTAGAAGCGCTGTAAAATGACGCCGGAAAAGTCATATGTAAAAAATGGTGGTCAAATACTGGCGCCGGTCCCACTAAGCTGGCAATAGCACCGGCCACCGCTGGCACCGCTACAATCTGGGCCAGTGTACTGTCTACGTCATAGGCATCCGCCAGCGGCGTACCGGCATTAACCAGCGGAATACTGCTGTTACTCATCACCCGTTCATAGTGCTGTTGTACAGACTGCGCGCTGCTGTCCCCACGATGGCCAATAGACTGCAAAAAGGCCTGATTGAGAGCCGCTGGCACCACCTCTTCCATGCGAAAAAACCCCCGCGATACAAAAGCGGCCATCGCCAGCGAACTCAACAGGGGCAAAGCATTGCTGGTATTGTTATCAGCCATCACAATCTAACCACTTTTCGAAGAAAAATTCGTATTTGAGATAGTCTGTGCGAAATTCGTCGCCACTAACATGACTAACTAAGGGGCTGGCCTGAATCAAACGCCAGCCCGCCAGTAAGGCGTCAAGACCGGTGTGATAGCTCGGCTCTTCACTGTCGCCTGCCATATGATGATTGTTACCGGTACCATCGTAGTGCGACCAGGCGATAACCGGGCTATCCAGGGCAGAACTGCCCAAGTAGAGAACCATTACCTGCTGCCGCTTCACTATTCTACTCCGCTAGATTCGCTACACCAAAAAACTGTTAGTCAATAATACACCGATACCCTGTGCGTTCAATAGCCGCAAATACCGCCCCGGGCATTTAACTTAATTCGGGCTGGTCGATAAAAAATGTTGCGGCTAACAACGCAGCAATCGCAGCCATACAAAGTAGTTGAACAGCACCATAGCTACCGCTAAAATCCAATCCTAGGCTGAACAGGGCCGGGCCGATGGCGCTGGCAAAAACCATAACAGAAGTACACAGACCACTAATGGCACCAAGGTTAGCCGGGCCGAAATAGCGAATAAAAGCCAGGTTAGAGATCACCCCCCAGAGACCACCGCCACCGCCGATACCTATTACCATCAGCCAATAACCCCAGTTGTTTTCCAATTCTAACAAACCGTAGCCACCGACTATAAAAAAGCACAACATCGCTATCAGAAACGGTTTTAGTGGGTGCTTGTCTGCCTGCCAACTGGCCAGTAGGTTAACCGTTGTTGAGGCAATCGCTGAGGGTAAAAAGTAGCCAAAAGCCTGCGCCGAGTCTCGTCCTGCCAACTCAAAAATAGAAACAATATGGAAGGTGATCGCGGTGCCAAACAACGCGTGTATCGACAGACTCAAACTGACCAACCAAAACATCGCATTGGTTTTTGCCCGCGCCAAGCTAAAGCTTGTCGGTTTGCCATCACTCGCAGCACCGTTTTGTGGTGCCGATTCCGGTTCACGCCCATCCGCCAGCACCTCACATTCCTGCGGTGAGTTGCGCAGAAAAATGAACGCTAGCAGCGAAAAAACCAGACCGATAAAACCCGCCATAAACCACAGCGCGCCGCGCCAGCCCATAGTGCTGATCATCCAAGCCAATAGTAGTGGGGCCAGCGAAAAACCTAAACTAACTACTACCCCTCTGACCCCGCCAACCAAGCCACGGCGCTTTTCAAACCACAGCAGCAGAGCATTTCTGGAAGCGCTGGTCAGCACACCCTGCCCCCAAAACCGAACCCCAAAATAACCCAGCGCGATACATAGGAAGCTCAGCGTATTGCCGCCGCCCAAGGCCGCAGCTATCCAATCGACAGTACTGATAAATAGCACCATCAGAGCCAGCATAACGCTCGCTAAGGGAATCATGACTCGGGGTCCAAAGCGGTCGTACCAAATACCGGCCCGGGTTAAAAACAATGCAGAGGCAACAGTACCTACTAAGTAGGCCAGTGACAGTTGGGTGCGGCTAAGTCCTAGGGCATCGATAAGCGAGTCGGTAAAAACTGCCATGCCCATGGTCTGCCCTGGCACGCTCAGCAGAAAGCCGGCGGTACTCAACAGCAAAATGACCCAACCATAGAAAAACGGCACTCGCCGAATATCAAAGGGCCACTGATGATTGATCAACGACTTACTCATAGGGTTTTAATACATTCAGGCCTCTTCGATAAAGCCTTTCCAGCTGCGCATATAACCGATAAACGAGTCGCCTAAGCCTTCGGCCCGCAGGTGCGCCTCGGTGACAGGGTTAGCTAGTGGCTGAAAGTGTTGGTCGCTGTGCATTTGCTGGGGGAAATCGTGGTGGATAATCGCCGCCCGGCCAAGCATAACAAAATCGACACCCAGCGACATACAGCGTTGTACCTCTTCAGGGTTGCGCATTTTTCCCGCTACCCCTAACCGTACCTCAGCGCGATCCAATTCAGTGAAGTACGAGAGTAGGCTGCGCCCCTTAAAGGCTTCTTCTTCAGGCTCTTTAAACACATCCCACAGTGACATATCAAGGTAGTCAATATCGCCTGCATGCATCAATTGCTGCGCCAAATCGATAATTTCTTGCAGCTGCAGATCAAATCGCTCCGGCGATAATCTGAGTCCAAGGTTGAAGTCCGGGCGACAGCGCTTTCGGATACCGGCAATAATATCAACAATAATACGCGCCCGGTTTTGCGCACTACCGCCATAGCAGTCCTCGCGGCGGTTCAGGGTGGGGCTTAAAAACTGGCACAGTATATAGCCGTGGGCGCCGTGGATTTCAACACCGTCGAAACCCGCCTGCTGCGACCGCTCAGCGGCGCAAATAAAGTCTTCTATCAACCGTTCAACTTCGCCAGTAGTCAGCGCTCTAGCGCCGGTTTCTGGATGGTCCGATGGACATACTGCCTCGCCAACCAACTCGGTGGGACTGCGCATACCGGCGTGATGTAACTGCACTACCGCTATACTATCGTGTTGCTTAATACCCTGCGCCAGGCGGCTCAAACCCGGTAAGTGGCTATCGGAAAATACCCCGAGCTGACCGGGAAAGCCCTGCCCACAGGCCTGCACATGAGCCGCGCAGGTCATGGTTAAGCCAAAACCGCCCTTGGCGCGCATGGTTAACCAACGGTACTCATCATCGGATAAACTGCCATCGGGGTGGGATTGGGTATTGGTTAGCGGCGCCAGCATAAAGCGATTTTTCATGCTCGGGCCACGGCTAAAATGCAGCGGTGTAAACAGGTCAGTCATAGGGTATCTTCTTGTGAGTGATCAGCCAGGATTTAATAATAGGCAGCAGTTCTGGTGGTAGTTCTGGTGGTAGTTCTGGTGGTAGTTCTGGTAGTAGTTCTGGTGGTGTTTCTGGTGGTGGCTGTCGATATAGATAGCGTTTGAAACGAGCCAAAAATAACCTAACAACGTTGTCTTACCGCGCTGCGCAGTGGCTATTGAGATGAAAAAAAACTAATAGACCGCAGTCAGCAGCAGGCTGACCGCGGCAATCGTTGTTACAAACTAACGAGTCGCGCCTTGGCTGTATCGTACTCGGTTTTCAGACGGGTCACTAAATCTGCGACAGTAGCCACTTCGGTAACCGGTCCAATGCCCTGGCCGCAGCCCCAAATATCTTTCCAAGCTTTGGCGTCGGTATTGCCGCCGGAACCAAAGTTCATTGCAGAGGGATCGGATACCGGCAGAGCTTCAGGATCTAAGCCTGCCTGCACCACTGATGGGCGCAGATAGTTGCCGTGCACACCGGTAAATAAGTTGGAGTACAAAATATCTTCACCCGTGCTGTCGACGATCATCTGCTTGTAGTCGGTCTGAGCATTAGCCTCTTTGGTCGCTATAAAAGCGGAACCGATATAAGCCAAATCGGCTCCCATCGCCTGCGCCGCCAAAATACTAGAGCCACTACCAATAGCACCTGATAACAGCAACGGGCCATCAAACCACTCGCGAATTTCTTGAATCAGTACTAACGGCGACAGCGTACCCGCGTGGCCACCGGCACCTGCGGCTACAGCGATAAGGCCATCGGCGCCTTTTTCAACGGCTTTTTTAGCAAATTTACTGTTGATAACGTCATGCAAAACAATACCACCGTAGGAGTGTATGGCATCGTTGACATGCTTTTTGGCGCCCAGCGAGGTAATAATAATGGGGACCTTATATTTAACACACAAGTCTACATCCTGCTGCAGGCGGTCGTTAGAACCGTGCACAATCTGGTTGACCGCAAAGGGCGCCGAAGGATTATCGGGGTTGGCTAGGTCGTAGGCATCTAACTCATCGCGTATGCGAATTAGCCACTCTTCAAACTGCGCCACGGGCCGCGCATTGAGTGAAGGAAACGAACCAATAATACCGGCCTTGCACTGGGCAATAACCAATTCGGGGCCGGAAATAATAAACAGGGGTGATGCCACCGCTGGTATGGTCAGCGATGTTTTCAGTTTTGCCGCAATTTTTTCTGTTAGTGCCATGAATAAACCTCAATGCTTAAATGCTAAATTAATATAGTGCTAATACGCGAAGCCCAACCCAAGTGATTGCCGGTGCGTCGATACCGAGAAAACCCCTAACCATACCGTGAGCGGCTAGTCTTTGGCAATCCTCTAAGTAATCAATAATACAAAACACCGATGCGCCACGAGTCCTCAGCACTATCGGTAATACCACAGGACCCGGCTTTCTGGGCTTTGGATCTCTCTAAATTGTCATAAACACCGCGAAATTTATACGGTATAATACCCACCTTAATGTGGGCACAGCACTGACAAGGACGCTGACGCAGCCCACTACCTGCTCTATCATCGCCACGGCGCGCTTGCTGAGGCCACTGTTCTATATTACTTAGCCCTTTGTCATCCACTATCGCCGCCGTAACGTATACAGCTCGCGCAGCGTTTTCTGCCCAATCACTAAAAATATCTTTTGCGGAGAGTTTATCCTTGAACGAGAAGTATGTAGTACCTCTAGTCATTTTATTTGCTGCTGTGCTGTGGCTTCTATCGGGGCGGGATCAAGAGTCTGAAACGCAGGTAATCGCCGATACCGCCGAGCAGAGTCAGGCCGCAGTAAAGGTGCGCGCCGTCCAGAGCGTAGCCAGCCAGCGTGATATCGAGCTGATTGTCAGGGGTAAAACCGAAGAAAACCGCCGGGTACTGGTACGCGCCGAGGTCAGCGGCAAAGTCGTTTCACTGCCTATGGCAAAAGGTGCGTCGGTACAGACCGGTGAACTGCTCTGTGAGATCGCCGTTGATAACCGTGATGTCGCGCTCACCGAAGCGCGTGCCCTTGCTCGCCAAACCGCGCTGGAATACAACGGTATTAAAAAACTCGGAAAGAAGGGATTACAGGCACAGACAGCTGTAGCTAAGGCCCAGGCTGTACTCGAGTCGGCCAAGGCCGCAGTCAGTCGCGCTGAGCTAGCACTGGACAACACTCAACTGCGCAGCCCCTTTAGCGGTATTGTCGAAGATCTACCGGTAGAAGTCGGTGACTATTTACGTATCGGCGATGCCTGCGCATTGATTATCGACACCAACCCGATAGTGCTGACCGGACAGGTTGCCGAAAAAGACATTGCCAATGTCACCTTGGGAGAAGCAGTGGGCGGCCGCTTGATTACCGGTGAAGCGATGACCGGGCTGATCGACTATATCAGTCAAGCTGCCAACCAGAGCACCCGTTCCTACCGCGTTGAAGCACTAGTAGCCAACCCTGAGCGCAGCATTCGCGTCGGCATTACCAGTGAGCTACTACTGCCCATTGGCAGCCGTATGGCTCACCATATTTCACCGGCCAGCTTAGTGCTAGACGATAGCGGCGCCATCGGCGTAAAAACAGTCAACGCTGAGCAGCGCGTCGAATTTCACTCAGTCAGCATTATTGCCGAGGGCATCGACGGTATCTGGGTCACCGGTCTGCGGCCACAGGTCACCCTCATCGTCGTAGGCCAAGAAGTGGTGTTCGCCGGTGAATCGGTGAATGTGGACTTAAGCCCACTCAACTCGCTGTCAGACAAAGGGTAACCGCAGCATGAATTTTGTCTATACCGCCATAAAACGCGCCCGCACCACTCTCAGCATTATGCTAATGCTGGCGATGAGCGGCTATGTTATCTACTTGGGCATCGCCCTCGAATCTAACCCCGATGTCTCAGTACCGGTGGTGGTGGTGGTCATCCCCCACGAGGGTATTTCACCGCAGGACGCCGAGCGCCTTATCACTAAACCGATGGAGCTAGAGCTGCGCAGTATCGAGGGTATCGATGAGTTGTCCTCACTGTCTTCAGAGGGTGCCGCGACCATTATCATTCAATTTGACGCGTCGTTTTTCGCCGACCAAGCGGTCAGTGATGTGCGGGAGGCCGTCGACAAGGCTAAGGCAAAAATCCCCTCTACCGCTGAAGAACCTATTGTGACCGAGATTCAGGCGGCGTCCTTTCCGGTTATCACCGTGTCTTTCAGCGGCGACAATGTACCCGAGCGGGTGCTGTATAACATTGCCATGAGTATGCGTGACAAACTCGAGACTATTCCCGATGTACTAGAGGCGAAATTACAAGGGCAGCGCGAAGAGCTGTTAGAAGTAGAAATTGATCCTGCGCAGCTCGCCACTTACGGCATTAGCAACGACGAATTGTTTCAAGCGGTTGCCTCTAATAACCGCCTAATCGCCGCCGGTAAATTGGACACCGGTAAAGGCGCTTTCGCGGTTAAGGTACCGGGGCTATTAAAAGATGGTCGCGACGTACTGGACCTACCGATTAAGGCTGACAGCGAAGGTGTAATAACCCTCGCAGACGTAACCCAGGTGCGCCGCACCTTTAAAGACGCAGTCAATTTTACTCGCGCCAATGGTGCCCCCGCCATCTCCCTCGATGTGTCCAAACGCCAGGGCAGTAATCTGATCGAAGTTATCAACAGTGTCAAAGCCATCGTCGAAGCTGAAAAAGGGAGCCTACCCGCCTCGGTACAGGTTCACTACCTCAACGACCAAGCCCCTAGCACGCTGGCCAGAGTCAACTCGTTAGAGGGCAATATCACTACCGCCATGCTGTTGGTATTGACCATTGTTATCGCCGCGGTAGGCGTTCGTTCTGGTATTTTAGTGGCTTTAGGTATTCCCTTTTCTTTTTTGTTCTCCTTTATAATCCTCAATATGCTGGGCTATACCTACAACTCGATGGTGATGTTTGGCATGTTGCTGGCGCTGGGAATGCTTATTGACGGCGCCATTGTGGTGATTGAGTTTGCCGACCGCAAGATGACCGAGGGCATGTCGCCAAAGCTGGCTTATTTATCGGCCACCAAAAGAATGTTCTGGCCGGTATTGGCATCGGTGGCGACCACCTTGGCGGCTTTTTTACCACTGATGTTCTGGCCCGGGGTAACCGGTGACTTTATGAAGTATCTGCCGGTGACCGTGTTTGCCGTGATGGGGGGCTCACTGTTATACGCACTGTTGTTTGCGCCGGTACTCGGCGCGCTATTTTCCAAGCCGACGGTCGCTAGCGCCAAAACACTGCACTACTACCAAGTGTTAGAAGAAGGTGATACCACCACCCTCGGCGGTTTTACCGGGGCCTATGCCCGGGTGCTCAAATATGCAGTCAACCATCCTTTCATCATTCTAGCGATTACCGTGGTGGTATTGTTTAGTATTGTGCGCGGCTACGGCAACTACAATCGCGGCACCGAATTTTTCACCTCGGTTGACCCAGAGTTCACCCAGATTATGATTGCCGCCCAGGGCAATTATTCTGCTAGCGAGATTCGCGATATCGTAGTCGATGTTGAACAGCGTATCGTGGCCGCTGGATTCAATAAAAATGTCTATACCCGTACCGGTGCCGCCGGCTTTGCCATGTCATCTAACGGCGCCTCCAGCGATAACATAGGTTCATTGTTTATCGAACTCACTGACCGCAGCGAACGTCAGGAAAACGGCCATGAAATAGAGGATATTCACCGCGCCATCGGCCAGCAAATTCCTGGAGTGCGAGTGGATGTCATCAATCCGGAACCCGGCCCACCGGTGGGGAAAGATGTACAGCTGCAAATTATGGGCCCCGATCTGCAGGATCTACAGGCGACCACGCGAATGATAAAGCGTTATATGCAGCAACGGGTACCCGGTTTGGTCGATATCGATGACACCGCTCCGGTACCGGGTATCGAGTGGCGGATAACCGTCGATCGCGCCCAGGCAGCGATGCTCGGGGCCGATGTTACGGTGGTAGGTACCGCGGTGCAGTTGCTCACCAACGGCGTGTTGATTGGCCAGTACCGCCCCGATGATGCCGAAGAAGAAATCGATATTAGGGTACGCTATCCGCTAGATCAGCGCGGCATTCACCAGCTCGATCAGTTGCGGGTTACCACCGCAATGGGGCAAGTCCCAATCTCCTCTTTTGTGCGCCGCGAAGCCAAGTCAGAAGTTAGCGCTATCAACCGCGAAGATGGTAGCCGAGTGATGGTGGTGCGGGCCGGCACAGCCGAGGGCGTATTGGCCGACGACGCAGTCAAGCAAATTAGCGAGTGGTTAGGTACCGTGCAATTGCCCCCGGGTATCACTATCAACTTCAAGGGTGCCAGTGAAGAACAGGACAAAACTAACGCCTTTATTGGCAATGCCTTTGGCCTGGCACTATTACTGATGGCGATATTATTAGTCACCCAATTTAACGACTTTTATCAAGCGGCGCTGATTCTGTCGGCGGTGGTTATGTCTACCATTGGCGTACTATTCACCTTGTTAGTGCTAGACCAAACCTTCAGTGCCATTATGACGGGGGTCGGTATAGTCGCCCTCGCTGGTATTATTGTTAACAATAATATTGTGCTGATAGACACCTACAATTATCTGCGAATAGAACACCAGCAGTGGTCGATCAAAGATGTGATTGTACGCACCGGGGCGCAACGCTTGCGCCCTGTTATGCTCACCACCTTTACCACTGGCTTTGGTCTATTGCCGCTGGCTTCAGGCGTTTCTGTTGATGTGCTGTCGCGCAATGTTGAGGTCGGCGGCCCCGTTGCTAGCTATTGGGTACAGCTGTCGTCAGCTATCGTCGGGGGCTTGACCTTTGCTACCATTTTGACCTTAATAGTCACTCCTGCTATGTTGATAATGCCCTACCATATAAGCGCTTTCGCCAAAAAAGTTCGCCGGCGCCTTAGCGGAAAGTCAGATCAGCAGCCCGTTGCTGCGATAGCCGCAGAACAATAACTGGTCGCGTCATCTGTTGCACTAACCAACGTCAACGCTAGAGTGGCTTATCACTCTGGCGTGTTGCCAACCAAAAATAACAGAGAACTATTATGCCATTTGAAAAAATACAGCTGGAAATTACCGCTGACAAGGTCGCTATACTGACCCTTAATCACCCCGAGGCACTCAACGCCATTGGCACGCAAATGCTGCTCGAAATACCTGTTGCGCTTAAGCGGGTTGCCACACTCAAGGCCCGCTGCCTGCTAATTACCGGCGCCGGCCGCGCGTTTTGCAGCGGTGCCAATTTGACTGACCGCGCGGTAGACCAAGCCCCGGAACACGACATGTTGGCAGACCTAAACATGGAATCAGATATGGGTGCGACCCTAGAGTCAACCTATCACCCGATATTACTGACCTTGAAAGAATTGGATATGCCTATTGTCAGCGCCGTCAACGGCGTTGCCGCCGGTGTAGGATCCAGCTTTGCGATGATTGCCGATATTGTAGTGGCGGCCAAGTCTGCTTACTTTTTACAGGCTTTTGCCCGTATCGGCCTAATCCCCGACGGCGGTGCCACTTTTATGCTGCCGCGAATGATTGGCTGGGGCCGGGCGATGGAACTGGCGCTGCTGGCAGACAAGCTACCGGCGGAAAAAGCCTGTGAATGGGGGCTGGTTAACCGTGTAGCCGAAGACGACGCGCTGATGCACGATGCCATGGAAATTGCGGTGAGATTGGCCAAAGGCCCCAAATCGCTAACCTTAATTCGCAAGGCTATGTGGGAAAGTTATAACAACAGCTTTGAGCAACAACTCAATACTGAGCGCAAATTTCAGCGTGAGGCAGGCCGCAGTAAGGATAGTGCCGAAGGCGTAAGAGCCTTTATTGAGAAGCGCCCGGCTGAGTTTACCGGCGAATAAATGGCTCAGCGCACAGTGCCGCTAACGGCTCTGTGCGGTTCACCGCAATAACAACTTAGCTCAGGACCAAATATTCAGACAACTTTTGCAGTTGCATATATTCGAGATACCGTTTGATCACTGCCCCGGCCTCTTCACTGT
>JBLHLU010000064.1:0-15753 GCA_047623385.1 Paraglaciecola psychrophila | reverse complement strand
CCATGACTATCTGTTCGCTGACCCGATAATCACCATAGATAAATGCACCCAAGGTGTCTGTTTTTGCGTTATTCGGTGGCTTGGGACGGCCACTGCCTGCATCGGGTCGCTTGGTATTTAAGGTATCTTCATAGCCGTCGAAGCCGGTGAGTAGATTCAGTTTATTCAGCGAGGCCTGATTAGTTACCGAGAAACCCAGTGTTTCAATGGCACTCACATCTTTACCTGCGTTTAAATTGACTTCTTCTATGCGAGTATCATTTTGGTACAGCTTTATAGCGGTGTTGATGGCTGTACTAGTCGGGTTGTATGTGTAATTGACACTCAGATGTTTATCAATAGATTCGCGATCGATTAAGTTATTGGATTCATTCACTGCATCGTCGGTGCTACCAACGGTAGGGGGAGTGCCATCATTGTCCGCATGCCGGTAATTGATGCCGACAGCACTACTCTGATTAACTTGCCAATTAACTTTCGCCAACAGCGTTGAATTTTTTGTTTTACTACCAAACAAGGTGGCACCATTACCTTGCTCCATGGCGCCACTATCGAGTGTGTTCGCTGCCACTAACCAATCGAATTCACCCTGTTGTCCGGCAACGGCAGCCGTTATCGTTAATTGATCACCATTGTCATTAGCACCGGCTTTAACAAAGCCTCCTAGGCTCTGATCAACTTTCACCACATCTTCGGCTGAAATAGTTTGCTGGGCTATAACACCACCTACCGCACCGGAACCCCACAGAGAACTGACTGGGCCTTTGACGACATCAATCCTGTTGATAAGAGAGGGGTCTAGAAAATACGAGGGCCGGTGGGTGAAATTGGTATTGACCCGTGCGCCGTCGATCACTTGAAGAATTTTATTGCCCTCTAAACCACGGACATTGACCGACTGATTACCCGCGATAGGACCGCCGGCAATGGTGACGTTAGGTTCAAATTTCAACGCCTGCGCAACAGAGCTGACTTGCATCTCTTGCAATTCATTGCGCTCAACGCTATCGATGCTGCGGGTTTTCGTTTGCACGGTCTGTTCAACACGGGTCGCTGAGACGGTCACTTTTTTAAATAAGGTGACTGAGCCCTCGGAAGTTTGTGCAAAGGCAGAAGGCGTCAGGGCGCAACAGCTGCCAATAACCAGCGTTGAAAGTAGATAATTCATTTTGTGCTCCAAGCTTTTCGATCGTTATTTTGGGCGATAGTAACCCTGTGGGAATTCCAGAAAAGCGGATGTTAACTCTAATAAACCGCAAAGTAAATACGAATGATTATCATTAGTATTGATTGCTTGGGTTTGATACAATGCTGCCACTGCATTTATCAAGATTGGAGCGCTGTTGTCATAATGAGGTTTAGCAAGCGGGGGGGATTTGTCATTGCCTTTGCAGTACACGGCCTGTTGCTGTCGGCAGTGCCTACTGAACAAGCACCAAGCTTGAGTAGTGGCGCCAGCTATTATCCAGCGTTTACTCTGTCGTTCAGTCATCAACCCCTGCCAGTCAATAAACCCACTACTTCAGCCGCTATTGTAAAGGCGTCGCTAGAGCCATCTATTCACCCAGATAGCACCTTCAACCGAACACCACTAGTGATTAAGCCAGCCCAAGAAAAATATACCGCCCTGTTAGCGAACAAACCCCAACCAACGCATGTTCAAAAAGTTGTTGTGGCGGCGGTGCCACTAACAGCCGCGCGCCTCAAACAGGCCGCAGCACAGCCGGCAGCAAACCCGGTGCCGTTGACCAGCGCTGCGGGCGTGCATGAAATCAGTATCACTGAACCTATATTTTCTAGCTCACCGATAGCGCCACAGTATCCACAACTCGCGCGCAAAAGAGGCCAGCAGGGTACTGTGTGGGTTGATGTACTACTGGACGAGCAAGGGCGTCAAATCCGTACTGACATCTTTCAAAGTTCAGGCGTTTCGCCGCTTGACCGTGCCGCCTTAGCGGCTGTTAAACAGTGGCGGTTTATCGCTCATCGTATCAATGACATAGCAGTAACGTCTCGTATCCGTATACCTGTTGAATTTTCTTTGGATTGATTACTTATGTTTTTCTATCACTATTTACACGATCATTTGGGCTATCTGGGGTGGCCACTACTATTGTGTTCGGTAATAACGATGGCGTTGTTGTTGGAGAAAGTAGTCATTTTGGCTCTACAGACCGCCCGCAAACAATTAGTCGAAAAAAATGCGCTGGAATACCAGTCGCTACTACAACCCGTTTTGGCGGCAAAAGGAATAAATTTGCTCTGTGCCCACCGCCATGAGAACAAAGTAATGCGTGAAGAAATCGCCGCTATTTGGCTGCGTTCACAGCGTCATAAGCTCTCTAGTGGCATACGTATACTGCAAATTATTGCCTTGCTAACACCGCTGTTGGGGTTGCTAGGCACGGTGCTGGGGTTAATACAGGTGTTTGATAGCTTGGCAGATCACCGCGGCCCCATTGAACCTTCACTGTTAGCTGATGGTTTGGGTTTGGCAATGTATACCACCGCAGCGGGTTTAACTATTGCATTGCCCGCACTGGCTGGCGCTCATGGCTTTCAACTATGGATTGATCACCTTTTTCATAATACCGAGCAGCGTATGAATCAAGTGAACTTGATGATGGAAGGCGTAGACATGGAAAAATACCATGATCAATAGTCACTCTGGGTCAACAAGTTCACTGGGCACTGTTGAAATTACACCGCTAATCGACATTGTCTTTATTATTGTGGTTTTTCTCATCATTACCGCCAATACCCCTTTGTTAACGCTGGCAATTAATGTGCCCGATGCCGATCAAGAGGCCACGCTAAGTAACGGGTCTGTGCAATCTTTAGTGGTAACTATTACCCCACAACAACCCTATTGGCATATTGGTACACAAGATTATCAGCAATGGTTAGATTTCAAACGCGCGTTGTTGCTGGAAATAAAAGCTAGCGAGAAGGCTTTAACTATTGCTGCAGATAAAGCGGCTCCGATAGAGCCTTTGTTACAGCTATTGTCGCTGCTGAATCAACAACAATTGGGCAACACAAAAATCATTATGAAAACGCCAAGCGAGATATTATGAATTCACTGTTTAATTTACTAGCGCGATCACATTCTAGCTCTCGAGCCGTCACCACCTTGATCCTAACGGTCGGATTATTTAATACCGTAGCCAACTCTGCTGCCAGTGAGCGGGTTATCAGTACCGATGCGGGAAGCACCCATATATTGATGGCCTTAGGCATCAAAAATGCATTGGTAGCAGTGGACGTTACTAGTCAGGTTCCCTCATCGTTGAAGGTTAAACGCTTGGGGTATCACCGGGCACTGTCCGCCGAAGGGGTATTAAGCCTTAACCCCAGTTTGATTATCGGCAGTGAACATATGGGCCCGCCAAAAACGGTTGAATCGATAAAAAAAGCCGGTATTGCACTCGTTCAATTGCCGATTGCACGCGATGAACAATTGCTAAAAAATAATATTGCGACTATCGGTAACTTGCTCGATCGCGACGATCAAGCGAAAGAACTGTTAGAACGTATTGATCGGTCGATGATAGCCATACAGCAGGGGAAAATGCCTGCCAACACGCCGGTGTTATTTTTATTACAAATGGAGGGTCGCGGTTTACGAATGGCCGGTAAAGGAACTACTGGCAATGACGTTATTACCCTGTTGGGTGGCAATAATCTGGGCACCCACAATGGTTACCAATCCATTTCGGTAGAGGCCCTGTTAGTGCTAGACCCGGCTATTATTTTGGTGGCCGGTCGTCAGGCCGAGCAGTCAGCGGTCGATTTATTGTTAAAGGACTACCCACTGTTGCAGTACTCAGCAGCCGGAGAACAGGGCAATATTATCGCCATAGAGAGTCATTCTATTGTTGCCGGAATTAGTTTGGCGGCGATTGAGATGCTGGTGAAAATTACCCGTCGGCTACGTTAGGGCTTAAAGCAATGCAACGATTATCACTTGCTACCGCGTTACCCTTTGGCATTGGGCTAATTATTGTCGCGGTAGCTCTTTCACTTACCCGTGGCGCAATGTCGGTACCCTCGGGTGAAAGCTTTCTGCTGCTATGGGATAGCGTATGGGGTACCCAGCTCAACAGTCTCGCTCGCTATCAACAGTTGGTGATCCTAGATTTGCGATTGCCTAGAACCCTGCTGGCTCTGTTAGTGGGCGCCATATTAGCGCAGTGTGGCGCGGTAATGCAGGGACTATTTAGAAACCCGCTGGCTGATCCGGGTATTATCGGCGCCTCTTCGGGAGCTGCATTAGGTGCCGCGATAGCGATTATTGTACTGCCCGCTTCAATACAATATTTTTCAACGCCTATGTTCGCTTTTCTCGGCGCGTTATTCACCACCCTATTGGTTTTCAAATTGGCCCAGGGCGACAACGGTACCTCAGTGGTCATGTTGCTACTTGCCGGAGTTGCCGTTGCTGCTTTTAGTGGAGCAGTGATGGGCTTTCTCAACGTTATCGCCGACGATCAGTCCTTGCGAGACATTACCCTGTGGCAAATGGGATCGGTCGCACATGTCGGTATGGGTAGCTTGCTACTGTGCTTTATAGTTATGCTGATAAGCAGTTGTTATTTCCAACGTCAGGCGCAGGCGCTCAATGCCATGTTGTTGGGCGAGGAGGAGGCTAGGCATTTAGGGATCGATGTAGAGCGCCTTAAAATGAAATTAATTATCGTCTGTACCGTCGGTATTGGGGTCAGTGTTTCGGTAGCGGGCATTATTGGTTTTGTTGGCCTCGTTATTCCTCACTTGGTGAGAATGTTAACCGGCCCTGATCACCGTACACTGTTGCCGCTTGCCTCGGTGATGGGCGCAATGTTATTGCTGCTAGCGGATATTGGCTCGCGTTTGCTAATGGCTCCCGCTGAATTACCGGTAGGCTTACTGACAGCTATCTTTGGCGCACCTTTTTTTACCCTATTGTTAATCAAACAGCGGAAGAACTTCATTTAACATGCTCCAGCTAATCGATCTTAAGGTGTGCGTAGACCATAAAACTTTACTAGAAGTCGATAATTTTACCTTGTTTGAAGGTGAGGTTTTTTCGGTGTTAGGTAAGAACGGTGCAGGAAAATCGACCTTGTTCAAAGCTATCTGTGGCGATATGGATGCAACCGGATGTCGAATTTTTCATCAGCGGGACATTAAGCATTGGCCCAGACGCTATTTGGCTAGACATTTGGCTGTACTGCCGCAAAGCAGCCAGCTGAACTTTCCCTTTTCAGTCACAGAAGTGGTTTCACTCGGTTTGATTCCACTAAGTATTAATCGAAAAAATGCCCGTGAATTGGTGGCCGATAAGCTTGAGCTTACTGACACAGCAAGGCTGGCCGATAGACCGTATTTGAGCCTGTCCGGTGGTGAGCGTCAGCGAGTACATTTAGCGAGAGTACTGGTGCAATTGTCTCAGGCAGAACAGGCACCTTTATTATTGCTTGATGAGCCAACCTCGGCGCAAGATTTAGCACAGCAGCATCTGTTGTTACAATTGGTAAGTCGTTTAAGCAAAGATAATAATTATTCAACTTTACTAATTATCCACGATATTAATATGACATCTCGCTATAGCGATAGAGTGGGTATTATTGATCGCGAAAAGCTATCTATTGTCGGTACGCCGCAAACCATACTTACCCCTGACCTGATAGCGGATATATGGGGCTATCGTCCACAGCAGCTAACCATTGATAATGGTGCTGCTGCATTCCTTTAGTTATTTTAAAGCGATGATTAAAGCGATTTTTGACAATCATTTCACCGACAGCCACTCACAATAGAGTCGCTACAGCCATGACGTTCTGCTGTAGAGCCCTTGGCCCGCGCCCAGACTCTGGCAACTCGCGGGCGGCGTCAATAGCCGACACCTACTCGCCATTGAGCGCGAGGTCAGCAGCTAACACCACCGCAGTCTTGCTCGCGGCCAGCTTGCTGAGTCGTGTCACACCGTGCCACAGCATCGCTATGTCCTCTGATAACCCCAGCAATAACGCATTGCCATAGTGTTCTCGGCGCTCGACTGGGGTCTTAACAGTTGGGCTTGGGGGCATATGGTAGCCGCCCGGACCCAGCGCCGCCCACTCACCCGCATAGCAGTGCGCAAGGGTCGCCGGTTGTCCGCTGCACGCCTGTTATCTCGGCAACATAAGCACTAGAATGTAGGCCAACGGTCGAGTGCAGCAACAACCAGCATCGATAGAACAAAGTCTCCAGCGGTAAAGTGACAACTTAATGAACTGTGTATTTCTCAATTCGATCGACGCTATTAGTGCCGAGCACTGGGATGGTGTAGTCAACAGTGACTACCCATTTTTGCGCCATGCCTTTCTCGCCGCCATGGAGCACAGCGAAAGCGCCTGCACCGAATCGGGCTGGCAACCACAGCACTTAGTGGTAATGGAGGCAGAGCGGCCAGTTGCCGTTATGCCACTGTATTTAAAAAGCCACTCCTACGGCGAATACATTTTTGACTGGTCTTGGGCCAGCGCTTACCAGCGCTATGGGCTCGACTATTACCCCAAACTGGTTAGCGCTATTCCCTTCACTCCGGCAACTGGGCCGCGGCTATGTGCTAACTCTGCTATCGATCGGGATCAGCTCGACAGCTTAGTCGCCGCGGCACTGCGCCAGCGAGCCGAGCAGTTACAAGCCTCTTCGGTGCATATTTTGGCAGCGGAGCAAAGTGAGGCCGAGCGCTGGAGCCAACAGTCAATAACCCGGCGCACCAGCTCGCAGTTCCATTGGTATAACGACAACTACAGCGACTTCGACGATTTTTTAAGCAGCTTTGCCTCGCGTAAACGCAAAAATCTAAAAAAGGAGCGGCGCCGCATCGCCGAGCAGGGCATCACCCTTGAGCGAATCAGTGGCGACCAGTTAAACGCTGAGCTGTGGGATGTATTTTTCCGCTTTTACCAGCTGACCTACGCCAAGCGCAGCGGCCACGGTGGCTATTTAACCCGAGCCTTTTTTGATCAGCTCAGCGCCACCATGGGCGAACAGATGATGTTGGTTATGGCCAGTCACAATGAGCAATACGTCGCCGGAGCGCTGTATTTTTACAGTGCCAGTACGCTGTATGGGCGCTACTGGGGCTGTACCGAAGAGTTTGAAATGCTGCACTTCGAAGCCTGTTACTACCAAGGTATCGAATTTTGCATTGAGCGCGGACTGTCCAAATTTGATGCCGGGGCGCAGGGTGAACACAAAATTCAGCGCGGCTTCACCCCCACCGCAATCTGGTCTAACCACTGGATTAAGGATCAACAGTTTGCCGCGGCAATAGACGATTTTATTGTCCGCGAGGCCGAGGGTAACAGCGCTTATATCGACGATGCCAAGACCTATTTACCCTTTAAGAAAGGCTGAGTTCAGCTGCGGCTATATATTCCTGCGACAGCCTGCAACGATCAGCTGCGCTCAGCCAACCACTGCTCACTGAGGTCCCACAGTTTGTTGGCTTGGGCTACATCGACGGCGTAGTCCATCACCCCGTTGCGCGACGCCGGCATGGCACTGTGTACCGCGGCTATACCGCAGTCCTCCAAGTAGCTGCCGCCGCTGCCCTTCAGCGCGGCGGATGTAGCAGCCCACACCGAGGTTGAAGCCCCTTCCTGTACGCTCTTAAACGCTTTGTTGACCTGACCCTGCTCATCGACCCAGCCGCGACTGGTGATATCGTCTTTGCTCATATACCGCTGCAAGGTAGTCATAATGCCACCGGGATGGACCGCGAAAGCCTCGATACCCTGCTCGCTGTAGCGATCTTGCAGTGCCACCGCCAGCAGCGAACAGGCGGTTTTAGACTGGCCATAGGACTTCCAGGGGTGGTAGTCGCGCTGCTCAAATTGAATATCCTCAAATACTACCGGGCTGAGAAAGTGGCCGGTAGAACTCAAGCACACCACCCGCGCGCTGTCGGCGGCGATAAGCGCCGGCAGCAGCTGATTAGTGAGGGCAAAATGGCCCATATAATTGACCCCAAACTGCGACTCAAAACCGTCGATCGTGTGCTCAAAAGGACAGGCCATAATAGCGCCGTTATTAATCAGTAGCTCTAGTGTGTGGTGCGCAGTCAAATAGTGCTCAGTAAAGGCCTTAACACTGGCCAGAGAACCCAAATCTAACTGCGCAGCCAGCACCCGCTGCTGCCCGCACTCGGCGTTGAGTTCGGTGGCGGTGTGTTGCGCTTTCTGCAAATCCCGGCAGGCGATAGTAACGGTGGCACCGGCGCTAGCCAGTGCTCTAACGGTTTCTAAACCGACCCCAGAATAGGCGCCGGTGACCACCGCATTGCGTCCGCTCAAGTCAATATTGGCAATCGCTTGCAGCGCGGTTGTGCGATAACCAAAGGACTGTTCTGTCATGGTAATTCCCGGGCCAGAGGCCAGTAGGTAACAAGATTATAGGTTTTTGTGCCAGCGCAATAAACGGTTGTTAGCTGGCATGGGTTGATCACTGATCAGTGTTAGGCCAGCGCTTAACGCCAGTACTGCGATCGCCTCGAAATCGCGGATACCACTGCGTGCATCGCGCTGTTGCAGCCACTGATCAAAGTCAGCATTACTATCACTGCTGTAGTTGCCACCATAATTGAAGGGCCCGTAGAGACAAAATACGCCGCCAGAATCGAGCACAGAAGCGACCCCGGTGAAAAAATTTTCGACTTCAGACCAGGCCATAATATGCACGGTATTAGCGGAAAAAATAGCCGGGGTATGTGCTACCGGCCAGGGCTTATTGACGTCTAGCAGCAGCGGCTCGAGTAAGTTGGCGCGCTCGCTATGGGCCACCCACTGCCGAATACCGGCCAAATAGGGCTGCTGGTCAGCCATTTGCCAGCGCAGATGAGGCAGTAGTGATGAGAAGTGGGCGCCGTGCTGGCCGCTGCCACTGCCTACTTCTAGTACGTAATCGATCTCGGCAAAATAGCTTTGCAGGTACTCGCCGATGGCCGCTTTGTTATTTTCACAGGCCTGGGAAAAGGGCAGCTCGCTCATCGGTTTTGCAAGGTGGCAATATAGCGAGACAACTGGTCCAGCTTGTCCGGGTCGTCATCGACAAAACGAATTTGTACTTTCAGCACTCCGGCGTCGATGCGGTTTTCACCGGCTTGAAGACTGTGTACATAGCCATTGAGGCGGGCTACATCTTCACCATCGTTTTGTACGATAGATATAACCGCCGGCTCTAGAATACTGGGTAGTTTGGCTTCTCGCTTGATTGCCCCGGTTAGCAGTTGTAGGCTGATATCGCTGATCACACAGGTCGAGCTAAAGCCGGCAAAGGTCAACTGGGCTTGACCCCGGGCTCTACTCGCAGGTTTTTTCTTGGCCGGGGCAGCCGTCAACGACGGCGCAGAAGGGTTTTGCAGCGCCGACTTATCAGCCGCTGCACTGCTAGCAGAGTCAGTACTTTTGGTTAACACCTCAAGACTGGCACTACTGAAGCCACTGGCATGATTTGAGGCATGGCCTGTCGCCTCTTTACCTACTTTTTTAAGCGCCTTGATGACCTTGCTGACCAACAACTCTGGTTTAAAGGGCTTGCCCAGGTAGTCGCTGACTCCCGCCTGTACCGCCTTGACAATAAAATCGCGTTCGCCGCGACTAGTGACCATAATAAAGGGCAGGTCGGCGTATTCCTCGCTGGCTCGAATCCAGTGCAAAAAATCTTCGCCAGTCATCTCCGGCATTTCCCAATCGCACAGAATCAAGTCGACCCGGTTAGTCTTTAGCAACTGCTGGGCTTTTTTAGCACTGGAGGCATCGATAATCTCAGTGCCGGGGAAATTGTCACGTAGATTTTTTTTCAACAGGTCGCGGATGAATGTTGCGTCATCGACCACTAAAAATTTCAACACACTCACACCACTATTCTCCTCGCTGAGCCGCAGCTGCACTGGACCTAGTTGCAATAAACCTAGCTGCAATAGACCTAGCGCACTGGACGTAGTCGCACTGAAGCCAGTCGCACTGAACCTAGCCGCACTCTACATGCAGCTACTGTTAGCCCGCGGTTAGCTGATCGATAACGTTATGCCGGTGCCTGATCACGGGTAAAGACCCAATCTCTAGCGGTCGACTCAGCGGCGCAATAGCGATAACCGCCAGCGTCAAATTGCTTGAGCTGCTCAACATCTTTCAGCTGATTTTTTATCACGTAGGCGCTCATCATACCGCGGGCTTTTTTGGCGTAGAAACTGATGATTTTGTACTTGTCATTTTTCAGGTCTTTAAACACCGGGGTGACCACATCAGCAGCTAACAGCTTCTTGTTGACCACTTTGTAATACTCGTTGGAGGCCAGATTGACCAGCACTTTGCTGCGGGTCTGTGCCAACTGTTCATTGATAGCTTCGGTGACACTGTCGCCCCAGAATTGGTACAAGTTGTCACCGCCACTGTTGTTGAACTTGGTACCCATTTCTAAACGGTAGGCCTGAATCAAATCCATCGGCCGCAGTAAGCCGTAGAGGCCCGACAGTATACGCAGGTGTTTTTGGGCGAAGCGGAAATCGTTAGCCGTTAGGCTATCGGCGTCGAGTCCGGTATACACATCACCCTTAAAAGCCAGCAGCGCCTGTTTGGCATTATCGCTGTCAAAGGGAGTGTGCCAGTTCAGAAAGCGCTCACAGTTGAGCTGTCCCAACTTTTCACTGATGCTCATCAAGTCAGAGAGGTCAGCCGGTGACAGCACTCGCAGCTGGTCGATCAGCGCACTGCTGCGGGGTAAGAAATCCGGCGTAGTACTGAGCTTCGAGCGCGCCGGGGTTTCAAAATCCAGGGTCTTGGCGGGTGATATAATCAATAACATAGAGAGTGCTCAAGCATTTAAAGACAGACCGCAAGCGGTCATTATTCCGGTGCCAATATCGACTGCCACCAATTGAGGGGCTCGCCGCTGGTCGGATCGTATACATTGCCATAGAACCACGCCGCATCACCGTGAACCTCATCGTTCAGTATCTTTTCGATCGCAGTGAAACCGCTGCTGACATGAATGCTGTAGACCAATGCCGCTGGCTCTTGCACATCCAGGTCGCCGTCTAGTTTTTCTAGGGCAGGGGTCAGCGACTGCTCCAGCGCGTCAATGCTGCCCTTGCAAAATACCCGGATACACAGATTACCGCCGTTTTGCAGTACCGTAAAGGCGCCCTTGGGCTGAGCCAGCTTGGCGATAATATCGCCCCGGGCAATACCGCGTACAAACAGCGGCGATTTCAACAGCCGATAGCTGGGCTGGCCTTCCTCAGATGCGGCCTCGGCCGACACCAGCAGCCGCTCGACGATCTGTTCACCATTGGGGTGCTGGCCGGCCAGTAGTTCAATACTCTGTTCGCCGCTAATGAGTCCGTCGCTGGATGTTGGCTCTGTGGTACGGGTGCCTGTGCTCATGGTTGTGCTCGTTGTAGTTCACAATAGGGTTGCGGCTATAAGCACAGTCGGTGCCATTGCCAAGAAAAAATCAGCACACGTTAATACCGTGTTCCCGGCGCCGCTGACACTCTTTTTCGTAATTCTTACAGATCTGAATCATAGCGGAGGACAAAACGTCGCCTTTGTAGCAGACGGTGGACTTCTGCACGAGTTCGTCATCGGGCATATCTTCCCATTTACTGTTGCAGGCGCTCACTAGCACCAATGACAATAACACGACTATGCGAGTGACAATCGACACTGTATGTTTCATGATATTTTGCTCTTTCAAATGGGATTATAGCTGCCTCTCAAGGGCCGCTTACTGCGCCGCTAATCCCTGTGGCCGGAGTTGTCCGCAACACTCGCTTCGCCGTACAATTATGCATTATTTTGACCGTGCTTTGAAAGCATTCGTGCGCACTGAGCCCCGCTCGGCTATAATGCCGAAAAAATAATACCGCAGATGCCAACATTGACTCAGTCTTCCGGCATCAGCACAGACTATTTTACCTGCGCTAACAGTGACCATTTCAGCTGCGCCAATACTGACAATAAGCCATGACTACAATTCGCGCCATTATCCATTCGATAGACGCCTTTACCGAATACAGCGGCAAGCTAATACTGTGGCTCAGTTTAATTATGATGCTGTTGGTAAGCCTAGTAGTGGTATTGCGCTACGTGTTTCAGATTGGCTCAGTGGGCCTGCAAGAACTGGTGGTCTATCTGCACGGCACCGCCTTTATGCTAGGCGCGGCCTATACCCTCAAACAAGGTGGCCATGTCAGAGTCGATATTTTTTACCGCACCTTTTCGGCCCGCGGCCAGGCCTGGGTTAACAGCCTCGGTGGTATCGTTTTTCTGCTGCCGCTGTGTGCATACATACTGCTGATCAGCTTGGAATTTGTCGGCCAGTCTTGGCAAATTCGCGAGGTGTCGCCGGAGCCTGGCGGTATACCCGCGGTATTCCTGTTAAAAACCCTTATCCCGCTGATGGCGGTTAACCTAGGTCTGCAAGCGTTGGCAGAAATTCTGCGCAGCGCATTAATACTCGCCTCTGATGATAGCAACGCCCATGGTTGAATATATTCCCCTAATCATGTTCGCTGCGGTCTGCTTAGTATTGATGCTGGGTTATCCGGTCGCCTTTAGTCTGGCCGGCACCGCGCTAATTTTTGCCGGCGCGGGCATTGTCGGTGGAGTCTTTGACTCAGCCTTTCTCAGCGCCCTGCCCAGCCGACTGTTCGGCACCATCAATAACACCTCACTAATGGCGGTACCGCTGTTTGTAATGATGGGGGTGATGTTAGAAAAATCCCGACTGGCAGAACAGCTACTGGAAAATATGGCCGCTATGTTCGGACGTCAGCGCGGCGGACTGGCTATTTCAGTGGTGATTGTCGGTATGTTGTTAGCCGCCAGCACCGGTATTGTCGGCGCTACCGTGGTCACAATGGGCTTGATGTCACTACCGACTATGCTCAATCGGGGCTACGATGCAAAATTGGCTACCGGTACTATCTGCGCCACCGGCACCCTCGGGCAAATTATCCCACCGTCGATCGCGCTGGTACTACTGGGCGATATCCTGTCTTCGGCCTACCAACAGGCACAGCTAAATTTGGGCGTATTCAACCCTAAAACCGTGTCGGTGGGCGATTTGTTTATGGGTGCACTGGTACCCGGGCTGTTACTTGTCACTCTCTATATCGCTTATCTTCTTATCTACACCCGCCTGCAACCGGATACCGCACCACTACCCAGTATCGATGAGGTCGACAACAGGCCCTCAGCTATGGCGTTACTGTCAGGCATCGCGCCAGTGATTGCATTAATTGCTGCGGTGTTAGGCTCTATTTTGATCGGTGCTGCCACCCCCACTGAGGCCGCCGGTGTAGGTGCCTTTGGCGCCACAGTACTGGCCCTGTTCAAGGGTGAACTGGACTTGGCGCGGCTGCGGGATGTAGGTCGGCAAACGCTTGAAGTCACCAGCATGGTGTTTATGATTTTGATCGGCGCCGCGGTTTTTTCCCTAGTATTTCGTGGCTTTGGTGGCGAAGAACTGATTCAGCAACTGTTTGAGCAGATGCCTGGAGGGGTGATCGGTGCCGTCGCGGTGGTGATGTTGGTTATTTTCTTACTGGGCTTTATTCTCGACTTTATCGAAATTACCTTTGTAGTGGTGCCTATTGTTGGCCCGATTCTGCTGATGATGGGCGTTGATCCGATATGGCTGGGCATTATGATTGCGATTAACTTGCAGACATCCTTTTTAACACCGCCCTTCGGTTTTGCCCTGTTTTATCTGCGCGGGGTAGCGCCAGACACCGTCAAGACCGGCGATATCTATCGCGGCGTTTTACCCTTCGTACTGATACAGCTGCTATTGCTGGCAATGATCGCGCTATGGCCTGGCCTAGTCACTACTTTGCCAGCGCTACTAAAATAATCCAATGGCACTACTACAGCGTATATAACCAGAAGCTCTGGTGCTGTAGTGGTATCTAGTGTTTTAATAACGATAATGCTGCAGTGCAACACTGCGCCTAGACAATAACTGTTAGCCCTTTTAATTCGGACACACTATGAACGACATCGATTTTGATAAAGACCCCACCCCCGTAGGCGAGCTGTCACTCAAAGTTGTCGCCCTACCAGGCGACACTAACGGCAATGGTGATATATTCAGCGGCTGGCTGGTATCGCAGATGGATTTAGCCACCGCGGTGGCGGCCACTCCCATCGCCAAAGGCCGGGTGGCCACCGTTGCCATCCACAATATGGCGTTTATGACACCGGTGCATGTTGGCGCGGCCGTCAGCTGTTACACCGATATTGTCGAGGTCGGTCGCAGCTCCATTCAAATCAATGTCGAGGTATGGATTGCCCACAAGGTGAGCGGTGAACCGATCAAGGTCACCGAGGGGGAATTTGTGGTGGTATCACTCGATAGCAGCGGTCGTTCAAAAACCATAGCCGGTCACGACAATAACGACTGACAACAGGATTAATAGGGCTGTCACTGCAACCGATATAGCCGCATCACAGACCGCCCCAAGCGCTATAAATCTCTGGCGTTGATATAAGCCTGTTCCGATATATGGTGGTAGTTTCTGATGCCGTCGGCGTAGGCTTTCCAAGATTTATACACCTTGCCGGTCAATTCATCTTCTGCCGCCAGCTCTATCAGATAAGCCTGGGAGGCATTTTTCAGTGCACGAATAACGTCGTCGGGTAGCTTTCTAATACTGATATCCGGATTTTGTTCCAGCGCCACCAGCGAGGCGTTGTTGCGGGCGGTGTACTGGTCTAACATATCGGCGTTGGCATAGCGCGCCGCCACTTCGACAATCGCCTGCAGGTCTTTTGGCAGCGTCTCGAAGGCCTGTTTGTTAACCACAATTTCAAGACTGGGGCCGGGCTCGTGCCAACCTGGATAATAGTAGTACTTGGCCACTTCGTGCAGGCCCAGCGCCATATCGTTCCAAGGTGCCACCCACTCCGTAGCATCGATAACACCGGTTTGCAGCGACGTGTACAACTCACCACCGGGCAGGGTGACCGCGGTGCCGCCGACCCGGCTCAACACTTCGCCGCCAAGACCCGGCATGCGCATCTTCAGGCCTTTCATATCTGCCACTGAATTGATTTCTTTGTTAAACCATCCGGCCATCTGCACCCCGGTGTTGCCACCGGCAAAGGGAATAAGATTAAACGGCTCATAGGCTTCCCGCCACAATTCTAAGCCGCCACCGTAGTGCAGCCAGCCGTTTTGCTCCTGTGCAGTAAGGCCAAAGGGTACCGTGGTAAAAAATGGCGAGGAGGGAATTTTACCTTTCCAGTAATAGGCGCCGCTGTGGCCCATCTCGGCGGTACCCTGAGACACCGCACTAAATACCTCCATCGCCGGTACGATTTCGCCAGCGCCGTACACGTGAACCTTGAGGCGACCGCCACTGAGCCGTGCTGCCACTTTAGCAAAGGTCTCCGGCGCGGTGCCTAAACCGGGGAAGTTTTTTGGCCAGGAGGTGACCATCTTCCACTCAAAATACTGCTCAGATGCGCCGCTTTCAGCGGTGACTGTCTCGCCCGCTGCTCGATCGGCAACCAGCTCGGTATTTCTTTCGATCACATAGAGCCAGCTCATAGTCACCAGTGCGGCAACTAACAATAAGATAATAATGGGGTGGTAGTAGGTCTTGGTACTCATAGTAGATCCAGTGCGGTAAATGAGGTGGTATTTTTATTATTGCTGCAGCGATCGGTGTAGCTCTGGGTTTAACTGTAGTGTAACTCTGGCGTAACTCTGGCG